>JANOHT010000138.1:0-1886 GCA_031406605.1 Methylotenera sp.
CCTTCGATTTGTTTATCTCGCCATGCGGCTAGCGCTGTTGGCGCTGTCGTATAGTGACCATGAATATCAATTATCATTTCTTTTCCTTAAATACGTGTTCAGAAATCATTACCTCTCCACGCATGAGTAAGCGTGCTGTACGTAAGAGGGCTGCTCTAATGACTTTTGTTGGATTATTAGCATCCACTACCATTTCCACAGAAAGCTCGCCTGATGGGTGTTCAACGGATATTTGCTTTTTATTTCCATTAGGTATATTCACCATCCCTTGAGTCACACTGCCTGGCAAAATACAGGCGGTTGCGATGGTGACGGCACCTAATACACCGACAGATTCGTGACAGACATGAGGAATAAAGCAGCGCGTATTGATTGCGCCGCCATTTTTTGGCGCAGACAGTAAAACCATTTTAGGGTAGTTTTTATCTTTTACATCCCCTAGCCCCATCTTGACCGCAGCTTCAAGACGTAATTTTTCAATACGCGTTTTTAATCCGTCATTTTGATTTAACTCAGCAGGGATTTCATAGCCTGTACAGTGCATATCTTTTGCGTTAAACAAGACCATGGGCATGCCGTTATCGATGCAGGTCACATTGATGCCTTGAATCACATCTTTGACGGATCCCGTGGGTAATAAGCCATCACAGACAGAACCAGCGGTATCAAGAAAATTAATCGAGATAGGAGCAGATGTCCCAGGTACACCATCAATTTTTGTATCACCTTCGTAGCTGATTTGCCCATTGGGTGTTTTAACAGTAATATCACATAGCATATTGGTATTCAGTGTTAGTACGCGATAAGTGCTTTCGTCACCTTTGCTTGCTACCATGCCGCACTCAAGGGCAAAGGGCACTACTGCAGCCAACATATTTCCGCAGTTTGGTTTAGTATCGACGACAGTAGAGTTAGGTTGCAATTGGGCAAAAAGAAATTCCAGATCATGGTCTGGCGAATTGCTGGGGCTGACTATGCCTACTTTGCTGGTTAAAGGATGCGCACCGCCAAGTCCATCTATTTGATTAATGTCTGGCGATCCCATAACGGCAAGTAAGACCTTATCACGCAGATGAATATCACTCGGAAGGTCGCTATCCCGAAAGAAAGGACCACGTGAGGTGCCTCCACGCATAAAATATGTAGAAATTGGTATTTGCATGGATGCATTATCAACTTTATAGGCTGATTTTGAATATGGTAATCTGCCACTTACTGCTATCTCAAAGTGATATACTTTTAGCTAATTAATCAACAGTGAATGAAGTGATGGAATTAAAGCAGATTGAATATTTTGTTCGAGTAGCTGAGTTAGGTAGTTTTACCAAAGCTTCTATTGCTCTAGATGTGGCGCAATCAGCGCTCAGTCGCCAAGTTAGGCTTTTAGAGATTGAATTAGGGAAAAATTTTCTCATCAGAAATGGCAGAGGCGTCACACTAACTGATGCCGGTAGAGTGTTGTTAGAGCATGGAAGAGGGTTGATGCATCAAATTGACCACTTACATGAAGAATTAGCACGAGAACGCGCTGGATTGGTAGGCAAGGTTGCTTTAGGATTACCTTCTAGTCTGACTAAATTTTTGACAGTTCCATTATTACGTAGCTTTAGAGAAGAGCTACCTGATACAGTAGTTTCAATCGGTGAGGGCTTGTCCTTACATATGCAGGAGGCTGTCATCAATGGTCGTTTAGATGTGGCAGTGACTTATGATGCCAATCCATCACCAGATATTGATTTAAGACCGGTATTTGAACAATCACTGTATCTTGTTCAACGTCGAGTTGATGATGCTGAAGAAGGGCCTATCGAATTAAAAGAACTGGCCAATATTCCTCTATTGATACCGAGAAGGCCGAATATGATTCGGATGCATGTTGAATCGGC
>JANOHT010000150.1:0-2510 GCA_031406605.1 Methylotenera sp.
TTTTCGCGCAGCATGCCTGGTACTAACCATTCGGTTTGGGTGGCATCCAACTGATTCAGCAAAGCTAGCGGAATGGTAGCCGTCACACCATCTAATAAATGCCCAGGTTCAAATCTGTATTTCAGGTTTGTTTCCACACCGCCCAACATAATTTTCTCTGGAAACTGTACAGCTGTGATTGCATCTGCGCCATGGCGCATCAGGTCATCCCGAGTCAGGTATAGCAATCGCGGATTCTCTTTTTCGGCTGATTCACGCCACTTTTCAAAAGTCGCCGCTTGGAAAATATCTGCAGGAATTTTAGCATCGTAAAAGGCAAACAATTGATGTTCATCAACCAATACATCCTGTCGACGCGCTTTATGCTCCAGCTCTTCAACTTCTGCAATCAGGCGTTCATTTGCAGTGAAAAATGTAGCCCTGGTATCGAATTCCCCATTTGCCAGTGCTTCACGTATAAATATCTCACGTGATTCTGAAGGGTTAATTGGCCCATAATGCACACGACGCTTGGGGATAATGGTTAAACCATACAAAGAAACGCGCTCCCACGCATTCACCATGCCCATTTTTCTATCCCAGCGTGGGTCAGAATACTGGCTTTCCGTTAAGCCGCGTGCTAACGGCTCTATCCAATCCGGCTCTATTTTAGCTACACAGCGCGCATAGAGTTTGGTGGTATCTACCAACTCGGCTGCAATCACCCATTTTGGACGTGTTTTCTTAAGGCAAGAGCCTGGTGCCACATGAAAGCGAATACCTCGCGCACCGGAATATGAATCACTATCACCATCTTTAAAGCCTATATTCCCAAGCAAACCTGCTAATAGCGCTTTATGGATCTGCTCAAAACTCGCCTCTTTGTCGTTAAGCTTAAATTCCATTTCATCTGTGATTTGCTTGATTTGACCATGTAACTCACGCCATTCTTTTAAGCGTAAAAATGACAAGAAATTACTGTGACACTGGTTAAGCAAATCTTTATTAGATTTTTTAGTTTTGAGTGCATTGTCAAAAAAGTCCCAAAGTTTGAGATAGCTCATAAAGTCTGAGCCTTCGCCTGCAAACTTAGCATGTGCGTTATCGGCGGCTTCACGCTTATCCATCGGTCGTTCGCGTGGATCTTGTATGCTCAGCACACTGGCGATAATCAAAATTTCGTTTAAGCAACTCTCGCGTTTAGCCGCCAGAATCATGCGCCCTACACGCGGGTCTAATGGCAGTTTAGCAAGTTGTAAACCAGTTTCTGTAATTTGGCGTCGACTGTCTACTGCGCCTAACTCTTGTAATAGTTGATAACCATCAGTCACTAAGCGTGATGAAGGTGCCTCGATAAATGGGAACTCAGTCACGTCTCCTAAACGCAAAGCTGCCATGCGTAAAATAACACTGGCTAAAGAACTCCGCAGAATTTCTGGCTCGGTAAATTCCGGCCGGCCGTTAAAGTCTTCTTCAGAATATAAGCGGATACAAATACCGCTTGATACCCGTCCACATCGGCCAGAGCGTTGCTTAGCGGCAGCTTGGCTGATTTTCTCTATCTGCAACTGCTCAACTTTTGCACGCGTGCTGTAACGATTCATCCTTGCCAAGCCAGCATCAATTACATACTTGATACCTGGCACAGTCAATGACGTTTCTGCTACGTTGGTCGCTAGCACTATACGACGGGAACTATGCGGCCTGAATATTTTTTGCTGGTCTTCAATACTTAATCGAGCAAATAGGGGCAATACTTCAATATGTTTTAGTTTGGTTGAACGACCCTGGTATTTTCTTAAATGTTCAGCGGTATCGCGAATCTCACGCTCTCCTGGCAAAAACACTAAGATATCGCCATCACCTTGCCGCAGCAAATCATCCGCTGCATCTAAAATCGCTTCTTCAATCGCCTCTTCTTCGTCATCCTCTTCTAACCAGCACGCTTCTGTTTTAGCTTTGCGAGCGATACCAAAGATAGTCTCGTCATCCATGTCAAACTGGGCATTTTCAGTTTCAGCAATTTCTTTCGCACGAAAGCCTGCTTTGCCTAACGGGCGATAACGGATTTCAACAGGATATGTACGCCCTGAAACCTCAATCACTGGTGCACCATTAAAATGTTGTGAGAATCTATCCGCATCAATCGTTGCAGAGGTGACGATAATCTTTAAATCAGGCCGTTTTGGTAATAATTGTTTAAGGTAGCCAAGTAGAAAATCGATATTGAGGCTGCGCTCGTGCGCTTCATCAATAATGATCGTGTCATAAGCGTTAAGAAATTTATCGCCTTGCGTTTCTGCCAGCAAAATACCGTCGGTCATCAGCTTGATATAGCTTGATTCTGACAACTTATCGTTAAAACGTACTTTAAAGCCAACCACTTCACCCAATGGACTTTGCAGCTCTTGGGCAATACGTGACGCAACAGAACGTGCCGCAATGCGCCGCGGCTGGGTATGACCAATCAAGCCAGAAACACCGCGGCCTAGTTCTAGACATATTTTTGGAATTTGTGTGGTTTTACCAGA
>JANOHT010000160.1:0-11475 GCA_031406605.1 Methylotenera sp.
GATAAGGATCGTCGGGTATTAACATTACATATACAAGAATTGATCAGCAAGAAATTAGGTTTTACAAAATAGATAATTAACGCTTATCTACACTAATTTTGTTTAGGTTGTATAGGTTTATCGAGCGGATTGGACTGCACTTGTGTAATGACTTTAGTCTTGAGGTTCATGGCAGAAAGCTGCCCACCCCACAGGCAACCGGTATCTAGGGCGTAGACATTAGGTCTGTAGTGCAACCCTAATGCCGACCAATGACCAAAAATCACTTGATTATGTTGCGTTGCCCTATTCGGCACATCAAACCACGGCACTAATCCATCCGGTATATCATGCAACTCACCCTTGAATGCGAATTCCATTTCGCCCTGCAAAGTACATACTCTTAAACGAGTCATGGCGTTTGTGATTAAGCGCAACCTATCTATCCCAATCAGATTATCATTCCAATTATTCGGAAAATTGCCATACATATTCGCTAAGAAATATAAAAAATCTTCACCTTGCAAAGCTGCCTCAACTTCTGCACCATATCCAAATGCTTGTTCCGCATCCCATTGCGGAAGTAAGCCCGCATGGACCATCAAGTAATCGCCCTCTTGATAGATCAGGTGCTGATGCCGCAACCAACACAGTAAAACATCTTTATCTTCTGCCGCTAAAAGGGCATCCAAAGTATCACTTTTATGAGATCTAACGAAACCGTGTGCAACCACCAAAGCATGCAGGTCATGGTTGCCGAGTACCACTTTCAAACTATCTTGATGTGCATAACACCAACGCAATACCTCTAATGAACCACTGCCGCGATTAATTAAGTCCCCCACCAGCCAAAGCTGATCAGATTCCGGATTAAACTCAATACGCGCCAATAATGCTTGAAAAGCATGATAACAACCTTGTATATCGCCTATTGCATATGTAGTCATTTAGCTATTATCAATTGATATTATTAATATTCATATTAAAAATCTTATGCATTAAAAAAGCCACTTAAATTTAAGTGGCTTCTTTCAATTTACTAAAAACAACCGAGTAAACTAATTAAAATTTAGCACCCGCAGCATCTGCCATATATTTAACGGCGCCAGCAACTTCTGCATCGCTTAAGCCTGGGTTACCGCCCTTAGCAGGCATATTACGAACCCCTTTAACGGCATGTGTGACTAGAGTATCGTAACCTTGTGCAATACGAGGCGCCCATTGAGCCTTATCGCCAAACTTAGGTGCGGCCATTAATCCTGTATCGTGACACATCATACAGACACTTTTGTAGACTTCTTCACCACTTTTACCGGTTGCTGAGGCGTCTGCAACTACTGCTACAGGTGCCGCTGCAACCGGAGCTGCCGCTGCCGCTGCAGCAGGAGCAACTGCCGCTGCTGCTTTAGGCGCAGGCGCTTTAAAATCCGCACCAGCTGCATTTGCCATATGAGCAACTGCATTATAAATTTCACCATCTGTTAAAGCTGCATTACCACCTTTAGCTGGCATGGTCCGAATACCATTAATCGCATGTGAGACAAGTGTTTCATAACCTTGAGCAATACGTGGCTTCCATGCATCTTTATCACCAAATTTAGGCGCAGCCATTAATCCTGTGTCGTGGCACATCATACAGACACTTTTATAGACTTCTTCACCACTTTTATCGGCTTTAGGACCAGCATCTGCCACGGCAACTTCTACCGTCGCAACTGGCTCAATATTTTTTTCGACTGCCAAAGCAACAACTGCTTCCGGTTCAACTGCCTCAGGCACACCTACTGTACTAGATGTTTTAGCAATTAACGAAATAAGCAACGTAAATGCCAAGATACTGCCTGGAATAGCAATAATTAGTTGCCAAAATGTAGACCCTTTGTATGCATCATCTTTATTGCTCATTGCAGTTGATTCCTATAAATAATTTCATAAAAACGAGATTATACCTGCACAATTGCTAAGGTAAAAGAGTGTCTATGCAGGTAAGCGCATTAACCCTAATGTAAAACAACAAGAGAGTGCACGCTTTGTTATAATGTCTGAAATATTTGCGCCCGTAGCTCAGCTGGATAGAGTGTTGGTTTCCGAAGCCAAAGGTCGTGGGTTCGACTCCCGCCGGGCGCGCCATTTTGTTTTCGTCGCTATGATACACTGCTAAGGCCTTGAAGGGAAAGGCTATATTTGCGGTTCTAAACCCTTCGTTCCTTACGTAAGTCAAGCGGTCTGCAAAAGCCAATTTTAGTACCATTCTCTTATCCTCCAATCGTTCAGAACTCCATAAATTACAAGGACTTACCAAGAAATCCAGAGCGGTTCTAAAAGTTTCATCAAAGCCTCGCAAAGGCCGTCCACATTTAGCAATATTTTCACTGATAACGAGCTTTTGTTGCTCAAGATTACGGATACGGCCTTCATAAGCGGTGATGACTGATCGAATATCTGTATCCGCAACTCGGTCAATAAATTGTTCGACCTGCTTTTCAATCTTTACCAGATCACTCTTAAGCGACCGCTTGCGGCTCTCGCCGTTGGAGAGGCGATGATCCCAAATATCCTTAAACATAGCCCGCGCCGCCAGAAAGAGATTGGCCGACGGCTGTAATTCTTTCAACAAATCCTGAAACTGACCTTCCATGAGGTCACGACGGATAGACTTTCCGTAACTTTCACATCCGCGCCTGCCGCAAAGGTAATAGGCATGATGTCCATTCCGGCCTTTCGACCAACAGGCCGTAAGCAAGCCGTCACAATGTCCGCAGGTGACCGCCCCGCGCAGTGGAAAATCTTCGTTCAGGTCTTTGCGGGTTGGTGCACGAGGTTTGGCCTTCAAGCGATTCTGAATTTTCTGGAAGGTTTCCAGACTGATCAGCGCCTGATGATGACCCTGACGGATAGAGACTTCCCATTCAGGTGCTTCAATATAGCCAGCATAAATCACGCGGGTTAAAATATCGGTCACTCGTTGATAGCGCACTTCGCCATTGCGATCTCTTGGAAACTCCGGGTAGGATTCAAGTAAGCGTTTAACTTCTGCCTGAATTTGAAACCGCCCTGATGCAAAGCCTTCAAGAGCCTCTTGCACAATAGAAGCCAGTGGTTCATTCCGCACCAACATTTTTCCACGCCCGGAAACTCTTTCATAGCGATATCCTACAGGGCAGGCAAACGGCCAATAGCCATTCATCACTCTGGCACGCATACGGTTTTTAGTTTGCTCCGCATTCTTGCGGCGTTGGTGTTGCGCCACAGTGGCTAAAATATACTCCTGCAACTCACTGTCTGCATCGTCACCAAACTCAACTGTTGGTGATTCCAGCATACCACCCACAAGGCTGATAGCAGCCCGCAGCTCAATATGCGCTTTAACGCCACGCGCAAGACGCGAAATATCATCAATCAAAACGACATGGCCAGTCGCAATGTGCTTTTTCAGGAAAGACAGCATGGCTTTCATACCGGGTCTATCGACCAATCCGCCTGAGGCATCATCGACAAAGGTTTCCACTACGCGGTAGCCTTTTGCACGCGCGTATTCTAGACAGCGCGTTTTCTGTGAAGACAGGCCATCGCCGCGCTTGGTTTGCGCCGAACTGGATACGCGGCAGTAAATTACCGCTTTTTTCGTTACATCATTCATCGTTACTCCATTTCCTCATTCACTACGTCCTCAGCAGCGATATTGAATTCATGTGTCGGGATAGATTCTTCTAGTGCATCTTCGCCAGCCTCTAAAGCCTTTTGTTCCAGAATTGGCATAACGGAATCTACACCGAAACCCAGATCAACGAAAGCTGACATGATTGTCCACAGCGTTTGTAAGAACTCTGTTTTCTGCGTATCCGTCAGATGAGGGTCATCAATGTAACTGAGATATTTTTCTGGATTAAAAGGCAGCGGCCCCATCGCTTTAGGCTGGGTGGCATCTCTTAAAATCGGAAGGTCTTTATCAGTCATGATAAACCCCCTTCCTGTGGCAACATAACAACATACGCACGTCCATTGTTCAGTGAACAAAGCAGGAAGAAGATCACACCAGTCCCCGCGAGTGTTATTTTCATAATACAATCAAAAGTATTAAGGATTAGTAAGTGACAATATTCTGGAACTGCATTGCGTAGGTTTATCATAGTTAGGCATCCAAGGTTTCTGTAGAGCCTCCACTTTAATAACGTTATGATATTTGCTTCCACTTGGATTCCTCGTGGGGAAATGACTATCAAATATGATTATGTTCAGTCCGGGCATCTTAAATTATAAAACATAAATATATACAGAATATCGTATATATTATAATTATTCGGTATTCCGTATATTGACTTCTTATTCGGAATACCGTATATTTCATTTATGAAACAATCTTCGAAAATCACTATTGTCCGAACCCCTGAGCAAATAGGCGCAGCGATACGCCGTTTGCGTAAGCTGCGCGGCATCACTCAAGCAGAACTCGGCAGCAGACTGTCTTTACGCCAAGCCAAAATATCGGAAATCGAAAATGGCGCACCGGGAACAGCACTAAATACCTTATTTGATGTTCTCGCTGCGCTTGAACTGGACTTATTGATCCAGCCACGTCATCAAAGCATAGGAACAGACATTGAGGACATCTTTTAATGGCGCGTCACCAGAAGAACTCTCTTTTACGTGTCTTTTTAAATGGTAGGTCAGTAGGTTTACTCTCCCGGAAATCAAACGGGGCGATTACATTTAATTATGATAAAGAATGGCTATCGTGGGAACACGCTTTGCCTGTTTCGATATCCTTGCCATTAAGAGAAGATACCTATGCTGGTGCACCAGTAATCGCCGTCTTCGATAATCTGCTTCCCGATAACGATACTATCCGTCAACGTATTGCCAACCGTGTAGGGGCGGAAGGCGTTGACGCTTTCAACCTCTTAAGTTCTCTAGGCAGAGATTGTGTTGGTGCTTTGCAGTTTCTCACTGACGATATTGATTCAGGCTCAGTAGGATCAATAAATGGAACACCGATTACTAATGATGAAATTGGGCAAATGCTTGATGACTTGCAAGGTGCACCCTTGGGCCTCAATGAAAATGATGACTTTCGCATTTCCATTGCAGGAGCACAGGAAAAAACGGCATTGCTATATTGGAATGGCGGTTGGCATAAACCAACGGGAACAACCCCAACGACACATATCTTCAAACCTTCAATAGGGCAGTTACCCAATGGCATTGATCTTACGGGTAGCGTTGAGAATGAATATTTTTGTTTGAAATGGACCGCTGCCTTAGGACTACCATCGGCAAATGTCGATATGGCAGAATTTAATGGACGGAAAACCTTAATTGTTGAGCGTTTTGACCGCCGCTGGACTGAAAACGGCCGCTTGTTACGCCTACCACAGGAAGATTTTTGTCAGGCTTTATCAATTCCCCCTGCGATTAAATACGAATCACAGGGCGGACCCGGAATAAATAATATTTTGGACTTGCTCAGAGCAAGCGATAATCCGACAGAGGATAGAAAGAAATTTCTGATGTCGCAAATTGTCTTTTGGCTTCTCGCAGCCACTGATGGTCATGCCAAAAATTTCAGCGTATTTTTATCCCCCGGAGGACGGTTTCATCTTACCCCGCTATACGATGTGCTTTCAGTTCAGCCAAGTTTTGATAGACACCAGATACAGCGCAATAAAATGAAATTAGCCATGGCAGTTGGCAAAAACCGCCATTGGCCAATTCACGAAATCATGCCAAGGCACTTTATTCAGACCGCAGAAATAAGCGGGATAGGTACCAAGGTCGTTGAAGAAATTTTTGATGAACTAAATGATAAAGCTGGTCAAGCAATAGATACAGTTCTTTCACAATTACCTGCCGGATTCCCTGAAGATCTAAGCGCATCAATTTCGCAAGGCATTAAAAGTCGTTTAGATCGTTTAAGGACATCAGTAACTCAATAATAGATATGAATAGGAGAAAATATGGCCACTACAATGTATTTTGAAGCCGAACTTTCAGCATTGGACTCAAGCGCGAATGCTGACCCAACGAAGCCAACCAATCAAATAGAAATTTACATCAGTTCATACTCACGTGAGCACCAGTTATATCTGAAGCATATTGATGGCGATGGTAAAGAAGTTCATTCTGTAATCAGCAAGGATCAAGCAAAGCAGTTACTGGAAGGCTTAGAAAGTGCCATGGGATATCTAGGCTACGATAAATAAGTCGAACCCTTCGATTTAGAAAGTTCACCTAGACATCGCCCGCCACAAAGTCGTGCGACTAACATTAAGCTGAGCCGCAATAACTTTCGGCGACAGGTCATCTGACAATGATTGCGCCAAGGCAAGTTGCTGCGGGTTAATGCTGCAAGGCCGTCCAAGCTTTACGCCTCTGCGACGAGCCGCTTGCAGTCCCGCCTTGGTTCGTTCTGAAATCTGGTTACATTCAAACTCTGCAATAGCTCCAATGATGTGGAACAGCAACCGTCCGCAAGAGGATGTGGTATCAATGCCATCAGATATTGAATGGAAGCCCACACCATAACTTTCTAGCAATTTCAAAATCTCAATCAAATCCTGCAATGACCGTCCCAGACGATCTAGCTTCCACACCACCAACACATCGCCCGGCTTAAGAGCTTTGATTGCTTTGTTTAAAGCAGGCCGTCTTCTGGTCGTGCCCGTCATTTTCTCTTTAAAGATTTTGGTACAGCCCCGCTGCTGCAAGGCATCCAATTGCAGATCAAGGTTTTGATCCTCGGTCGATACGCGAGCGTAACCGATTTTCATGGAAGACCGATGGTGCATTTCTTTTAAAGCTGATGAGGGTTGAAGCGAGGCCGGGACTGGCTGAGAGGGCTGTTCCGAAAAGGAACCTTTTCGGAATCATACCAAAATGACACGTAAAGACAACCGTTCCTCATTGAAATCTAAACAAAATTTATCTTCATTATCCTCGTTTCAAAAACGTTCGATTGTGAACCAGCACGAGTGAATAAAGGTGGGAAACCGGAAAAGGCTGGCCTGGCAAACATCTCAAATGAGCAGGGATGAATTTATATTTGAAGCTAATGCCTATTATATTTTTTTTAACATGGCCTCAATGTGATCCTTAAATGCCTTTTCTGAAGAATTTATGGTGCATTGCTTTTCCTTCTCATATTCACCAATAAAAATTTTACCTATCCTTTGAAACATCATTATTTGACTAAACTCAATCGGTGTATTCATCAAGTTTGCATTAAATGCTTTTTTAAAATGCCAGTGATTGAAATATAAAAACGAATAAAATTGAGCTAGATTTTCTTTATTAAAAAAATCATCAACAGGTAAGGTGCTGTATTTAATTAACATGGCCTTATACTCTTCTGGAGATTTACAAATCTCATCGAAACTTAATTTATGTAATATATCAAAATGGCTTATCTTTTCTCCTAGGTGTTTCTGAACCCGTATCCCGTAATTAATAGGTTTTATTTCATCCTCCCACCACTCACAAAATAACGAAGGATATAGATCCAGTTCAAGCAAAGTATTAATACAGTTAAACTCTTTTGCCTCGTAGTGAAATGGTGATTCAAAAACAATCTTTTTAGAGTCTGCAAAAGCCTGACATACAGCATCAAGTAACTTGCCAGAAAAGTTACATATCAATGAATAAACGTCTACCGTCTCATCGAAGTTTTGGTGTTTATTCTTAAACTTCACTTTAAAAAACCATTTCCTCGTTATTCCTAGACACTCATTTAACGAAGAGTGTTCAATGTCCATAAATGTCAAATGATGAAAAGCTAATAGATCATGAAAAATCTCATCCGTATTTTTCATGGCTAAGTCCCATGAGTAATTTACAGGGGCTTTTCTATCTCCCATCCCAATCTTCAATACATACTCTTTTGCTGAGCGAACTCTATATAGCCCTGTAGTAAAAGACTCTTTGGGTACAATTAGGCTTTGATGAGCACTTACATCCCTAAGCTTTTTAAGAATCTCATATTCATGATAATTTTGAGCTTTGTAAGCTTTTACACAATCACACAACCAACTTGGAGAGTTTTTTATTGATCCCTCTACAAAAAACATCAATGCTCTGAGAAGGTTATTTAAATTTAGAATGAATAATTTTGGATTGTGGTAAGCAATATCTAGTAATTTTTTGTTTTCATGGACGATTTCAATGTTCTGCACCGTAGGAGGACTCTCTGCGGCCATACTTTCGAAAAAGAGAAATTTTCTTTCAAGCTCAAACACACCATGCTCCTTTAAATTCCTTATGCCCTAGTTATGACGGCTAGGGCAATGTATAAGACAAAGACTAAGCTAGTTTTTTAGCAGATAGGAAGACGAATGCTGCAAAGATTAACGACCTCGAATTGGCCCATTATCCTTTGGCATCCATTTTGATGCAATTCTTGGCTGATTGTTGACTTCACGGAACTGCTCAAGAACACTGGGAGTTTTATCTTCTCCCATCTGTGTATACTCCGCAATGTCCCGATGTAATTGCTCCATCTCTTTTGCGTGAGCATCCCGTGTCTGCGTAGCAAGCTGGTGATAGTTATGACGCTCATCAAGATGTCGCTCGATAAGATTGTCTTTCTCCTGACGATCACGGCGCATAGCCAGTAGGGCTTCACAGTCATTCTCACGGGCTTGTTTCTCGTAACGACCAGTCAATCGATCCCACAGACCTCTAAATCCCTTATTTAAACGACTAGCGCGCTCATTGGTTTCTTTTGTCCAGCGTTTTTGATGGCTAGTCTCCAAAACAGATCGTTCTTTTCGCTGGCTTTCAACAATCTGACTTTTCTGGAAAGCCAGTGTTGCTGCCTGTTTCTGGTGAGCAATTTCAGCTTTTTCAACATGGTTACGCAGCATATCGGTCATGTGGCTAGCGATCATGGTTTTTGCCTGCTCGGTTGAAGGAAGTTCATCCGCATCACCTAATTTGCCACGTACCTCCTTGGTTCGTACACCGACCCATTTTGAAATAGCATAGACTTCACCACGAAAGTCCACCGCAACATGGCCGCGCCGATCACCATGTGCAAGAGTGTCGCCTCGCGCTTGAAGTGATTGTGCGAAAGCCTTGGTGGAGTCAGAGCGTGCCCAGCATTCTTGAAACAAGGCTTTTAAGGCTTTCGGGTCTTGTTTGGCACGTTTGGCTTGCTCCCATTCGGCACGAGTGAAGTTTCGGGGGTCACGCTCATGGCTATTTAGCAATCCGCGCGGCATTTCCCAACCATTTACAAGGTACAGATTACGGGAGACTTCCCGCAGCTTTAGTTTGAAGTGCGGCATATTGATTGCCTTCATCTGTTCGGTATCAATCCGCGACCAGACAACGTGCGCATGCCGTCGCCCATGTTTTTCATGAAATACGACCGCACGGGGCTGACCTTCCAGACCGAGACTCTTTTCGGCATCCTCAATAGCCGCTTCAAAAGCTTCGACGGGTACGTGTTCATGGCCCGGTGGGTTCAGACTCAGGGAAAATAGGAATTGCTTCGCCCGTGTCCCTCGGCTGACGGCATAGATTTCGTGCAATGCAGCATGAAGATCATCGGAAAGAAAGCCGCGCAACTCATGAACCTCGACGTGTTCATTGTCGTGCATCTTAAGGAGATGGGTGGCAAGCTGCTTGCTGCCACCCCGCTGACTTCCTTTGAGGATCATGATAGTCACCTCATGCCAAGTCCAAGGGCAGTAATTAGATGGTCTTTCATCCACTGGACGTCCCGACAGGCCGTTTGGATGGCCTTTTCGGTTTCTGGCGTTACAGGCAGCGAGCCTGTATGCGCCGCTTTGGCAAGCTGATTCAGGTTGTTAGCCAGCCTTGCCCTGCCCAGTTCGCCCAGAAGCTGGGCAAGGGCTTTGTCGTCCTTAACTGGCATACGAGACTTGCGCCGCTGGCTTGTCCCATCCCCCAGCAGTTTATTGCGAATATAGGCCCCAAGAGGCGTAGACCCAGCTTCACGCTTAAGGGCAGCTTTTTCCTGAGCCGTCAGGCGTAATGAGAACGGGGTTGGTGCTCCCAAGGCTTTAGCCCGGATAGCATTATGTTCGGCAGCGTCTTTGAATTCTCCCGCAATCGGCGGTCGGTCGAGCGGGTTCATGATGACACCCCCTTAGCCAATGGCTTTTTAGGGGGATTAAGGCGATTAAGTTCGGTATTCCATTCTTCTAATGTTTTGAATAACTGGTTCGATGCTTCATCGTCCCAGTGCACCAAAAAATTCAATGAAATCATTATAGTATGTCAGCGGAAGCATACCCTTGTCCAAAAGATAGCTTTATGCTTTACAAAGCCGAAATAGCTTTTATTAATCTGGAGCCATAGCAGCTGATTTAATCAGCTGCTATGGCTCCTCAGTTTAGCTTGCTATGCCATTGGCTAAGAATTGAATTGATTTGTATAGAGTGAAAGTGATCTAGCAACATCAGGCTTACCACGGCTTACTGAACTTGGAAGACGAATGCCAGTTCCAAGTACACTTGCGGCGCCAATAGCCAAATTTTTATCGACACTTGGTTTTTCATTACCGGCTGGGCCTGTATGACGAATGCCAGTTCCAAGAATACTAGCAGCGCCAATGGCTAAATTTTCATCAACACTTGGTTTTTGATTATCGTCAGCTTGCGCTAAAGATGCGCCCGTTAATAATATTAAAGCTAATAATGTATGTTTTTTCATGATTGAAGTATCCTTAATAAATTGATTAATATGCGAAAATATCGATTCAGACTTTTTGTCTTGCTCGAATGATTTCCATTTAATCGGATTACCTTCATCAACTAAAATTGATTGATTCTATGAGAATATTGATGAAATCAATCAGTCACATCATGCATACTCTGCTTTTAAGCCAAAGGTTTGTAAGCCAGCAGTAGAGCCAAATTCTCAAATAGCTTTTTCCTTGTACTGTTTTTTCGCCAGACCAAGGCTATGGTACGGCTAGGCTTTTGTTTGATTTCAATGTATTTAATGTCAGTGTCTTCAGGCTGAATAGCGACTGACGGCATCAACGTCACACCCACTCCGTTCTTAACCATAAATCGTAGTGTTTCCAGACTAGAAGCACGGAAATCATTTTCTATGAATCTGGATGGGCTGCATAACTGTAATGCCTGGTCACGGAGACAGTGCCCTTCTTCCAATAACAGCAAGTTTTCTTGATGCAGATCATTTAAATCCACAGTGTCTACCTTGGCCAGTGGATGATCTGCTGGTACAGCCAAAGTAAAAGGGTCTTCGAATAACGGTTGGCATTCCAGTTGCTCGTGAGTGACTGGCATCGCAAGCAAGGCGGCATCCAGTTTCGTAGAAAGCAGGAGATTGATGAGTGCCTCGGTTTTTTCCTCAACCACCAGCATTTTCAAGTCTGGAAAATTCTGTTTAATCTTGAACACATATTCAGGAAGTGCATAGCTTGCCAGCGAGGGAAAAGCGCCTAAAGAGAGCTTGCCGATATTAGGATTTTGACCATGGGCAGCAATCTCTCGTATGTGCAGAACATCA
>JANOHT010000189.1:0-2784 GCA_031406605.1 Methylotenera sp.
ATACAGCGGCACCCACAATATCGGTTACCACTGATGGTTCAAGACTCACGCCAGCACAAGGACTGACTAGTGCAGCATTTGCCGTTCCAATACTACCAAACATAGTCGCTGTAATCACACTCGCAACCGAAACCGCTCGCCGACCATTGATCATGGTCGTCTCTAGCGCGGCCATATCCACGCCCAACAAATGATGTGATGCCTTAAAAATCGATATTGCTTCTTCATCTGCAAATATATAGCTTTTCATTTCATGCTCCTCCGTTGGTGCAATTTTGAAATGTACAAATGTTAAGTTGTGTTTTTAAAATCACTTTGATACTTAACATTTCAAATAAACCTATAAGACTCATACTGCATATACTATGCCTAGCCATATTAAGGTTTCTTGACGAGCATTTTTACCACTCCAATTTATGGATATTTAATATTTATCTATTAATTACAATAGGTTAGGTAATATTTTATAACAAACTGCTGGGAGTAAATTTAAAGAACGACATGTTAGTTCTTATTGTCATGAGTACAATATTCGTGACTTAAATTCGACACGAAAGTCGAAATTTCGGCAGATTTAATTGAGGAATTAATGATTTTACTCAATAGATACAATGGGATAGTTTGAATAAGCGCATTAACTACTAATTAGATTCAGTGATGTTGCTGGGTGATTGATATATAGCGCAAATAGCAAGATTAAACTCACCAACTTCAAATTGTCTGGTGTTCAACAAGAACCACCACTAGCTAATATTATTGCCGTTAAAATTATTCAAGCTACTCTAACGCAATCTACATGGCCTTTCGCCTTAGCCTCGTTCACTTATGGCACTTGATGCAAGCATAGTGAAGTTCAACTAATCTTTATTTATGGATGTAGTACATAAATCCATTACTTAACAAACAGTTACATTAACATCCAGATGCTGTAAGATATATCTAAATTCGGCTGGCCTCGGGTACCAGCATCAAGCTTAGAAGGAAATTACCTTAAGCATGGCACCTATACAAAGCGAGCGATGTTAAGACCTCATTTTCCCATTACACTGTCATGTGAATACTTGACGCTGGCAATGACATGAAGTTACTACCAATGTCTAAAGCAAAGATATCGCGCATCGCTACCGTCAGCTGGGTGTACCTGATTATCGCCTTATTCCTCACGCTTATTTTTTGCTTGGTCTTACTCTTCCACGTTCAGATGGATGCCTTAACGGCCATTCGTGCCTATGTCGGCGGCGAAGGCTTATGGGCCAAAGCGCAAAAAGATGCTATTCGTAGCCTTGAACAATACGTCGTTACGCAAGATGAGGCAGACTACCAGTCTTTCCAACGTTATATTCTGGTACCCCTAGGCGATATGAATGCCCGCATTGAGTTGCAGAAAGAAAACCCCAATTTGGGTACCGCCCGAGAAGGTATGCTCGATGGCCGCAATCATCCAGATGATCTCGGCTATCTGATTAACTTCTTCCTTCGCTTTCAGCATACTCCATACATGAGTAAGGCAATTGAACACTGGACTGCAGCCGATCAACAAATTGTAGAATTAAATAGCGTAGCTAAAAAACTACGTGATGAAATAACTTCTGGTCGCCACGATCCAAAAGCAGTCCGTAATCTTTTCAACAAGCTTAATACAATTAACTTGCGCGTCACCGAAAAGGAAGATCAATTTTCCTCTACCCTTTCAGATGCTTCCCGTTGGGCCAACAATGCTTCCCGCAATCTGACCTATACCATTGCACTTTTATTCTCTGTGCTAGGTGTTGGAATGTCCTGGCCGATTATCCGCCGTATACACGCGACTGAAAACGAACTCTTAGAAAGCGAGGCAAATCTTCGCATCGCGGCCACTGCCTTCGAATCTCAAGAAAGCCTGATGATTACAGATGCTAATGGTGTGATTTTAAGGGTCAACCAGTCTTTTACCGAAAATACTGGGTATATGACTGAGGAAGTCATAGGTCAAACACCTCGCATGTTTAAGTCTGGTCGCCACAATGCTGATTTCTATCATGCGATGTGGAAAACCCTATTACAAACGGGAACATGGCAGGGAGAGGTTTGGGATCGACGTAAAAATAGTGAAATATATCCAAAATGGCTCACCATCTCCGCTGTCAAGGGGAGAGACGGAATCGCCACACACTATGTCGGCTCACACATCGACATTACGGAAAGTAAGGCAGCAGAGGATGCGATTAAAAATCTAGCGTTCTACGACCCTCTTACCCACTTGCCGAACCGGCGAATGCTGTTGGATCGGCTCAGACAGGCATTGAATTCCAGCGCGCGTAGCGGCAAGGAAGGTGCACTGTTATTTATTGATCTAGACAACTTTAAGACCCTTAACGACACCCTAGGTCATGATGTCGGTGACTTGCTGCTACAACAAGTTGCTCAGCGCCTCACTGACTGTGTCCGTAAAGCTGATACCGTTGCACGTTTAGGTGGCGACGAGTTCGTTGTACTACTAGAGGGTCTGGGCGAGAAATCTACTCAAGCGGCAGAACAAACTAAAAAGATTGGAGATAAAATCATTTCCGCGCTCAACCGACCTTATCAGCTTATTACGCATGAATGCCACAGCACCCCTAGCATCGGTGCTACATTGTTTAATGACTGCCAGTCTGGCATGGAAGAGCTCTTAAAACAGGCTGAAATTGCCATGTATCAGGCCAAGACTGCGGGTAAAAATATATTACGTTTCTTCAACCCACAGATGCAAGCACGCATCAATGCATGCGCTGCACTGGAAGCAGACCTGCGCCGTGCGCTACA
>JANOHT010000199.1:0-6578 GCA_031406605.1 Methylotenera sp.
CAGTTACTTCATAAATATTATCAATTAACATCTGTTAAATAGCATTTAATTAGCACAAGGATATTTAATATGCGTATGTTACACACCATGCTCCGCGTAGGTAATTTAGAGCGCTCAATCAAGTTTTATACTGAAGTACTAGGCATGAAAGTATTACGCCAGAATGATTTTCCTGAAGGTAAATTCAGCCTCGCATTCGTCGGTTATGGTGCTGAAAGTGACCATACTGTCTTAGAGCTTACGTATAACTACGGTACAGAAAGCTACGACATGGGTAAGGCCTATGGGCATATTGCCTTAGAAGTGGATGATGCATATAAGGCTTGTGAAGCGGTAAAAAATGCAGGCGGAAAAGTAGTCCGTGAAGCTGGACCGATGATGCACGGCACTACAGTGATTGCTTTTGTAGAAGACCCAGATGGTTACAAAGTGGAGTTTATCCAGGCAGGTACTTATTAACACAGTTTGATGGTGGAGCATGTATGACGTGGTGCTTATACCTGCTGGAATGCAATAACGGTGCTTATTATGCAGGCATTACTAATAATTTAGCTTCCCGTTTTACAGCGCATCAGTCTGGAAAAGGCGCTCGCTATACGCGCGCTAACCCGCCGATTAAAATCATTGCTTCTAAATTATATCCAGACCGATCCAGTGCCAGCGTTGCCGAAGCACAGTTAAAGAATTTGCCTAGAAATAAAAAGTTACAGTATTTTGCAGTGACTGATGAGTAAAGCTAAAGTGAACCAAGCTGATCTGATTGTTGCAGTACAAGCTGCCCAAAATGGTGATTGGGAAACTGCACATAATATTGCCCAAGACTACAGTGACAGTACTGCAAATTGGCTACATGCAGTGTTGCATAAGATGGAAGGTGATACAGGTAACAGCCACTACTGGTATGCTAAAACACATGGTAGAAAGTATGAGGATTTTAGTGATGTAACAGAAGAGCTGATTGCAATTGAGCACAGCCTAATTTAAATAAAGTACCTGTTTTTACAGATACTTTATTTAACTAATTAATCAAAATCTTCAGTTGGGTTTATATAAAACATCTTCTTCCAACCTTGCACAGTGATTGAAAACCGCCATAGGTAAGGGATTAAGCTTAAAACGCTGTAGTGCAAGTGCGCAGGTTTACCAATCGCATTGCCAGTATTACCCACTGCGCCAATCTCACTACCCACGGATGCCCAGTCAAAAATATGTGCGTCACCATGCTTTAGGTGCGCGTAATAGTGAATGCGCCACTTTGGACCTAATATAGCAACAACGTTGCCGCCCATAGCTATATTGCCGGTAAAAATCACTAAGCCACTCGTACTCGCTAATACTGGCGTGCCTTGTTTAGCAAAAATATCAACCCCTTTATGTACACCAGAATTGCCCCAAGGGGTATACCAAAAGCTATTTTTGTTCCAATCTTTTGCCGTGGCATTTTTTACAGGGATTATTCCCTGCTCGGGTGTTAAAAACCCGAGCAGTAAAATAACTGCTAAAAATGCTATTGTTTTCAATAGTGTAATTTTTAGCATGATGACTTATACCGCTTCTTGTGACACATCTTTAGCGCTTATTTGATACCAATCGACTTTTCTAGTTACAATCATCGTTAGCGCTAACAAGCCAAATACCAGTAATGAGCCCATGAGTAACGCATTGTCTTCAGAGGCTAATATCGCATATAAAGCGCCATATAAAGAGGTGAGAAGCCCTGCAAACAACAGACCGTTACTTTTACTTTTTAGCACATAAGTAAGGTAATAACCTAGCAAACTGACACAAGCGAAGCTTGCTGCAAAATATGAAGCAGCAAAGCTAATATGCTCTGAAAGTGATGTAAGCAATAAATAAAATAGTGCCATGGCTAAGCCTACTAATGTGTATTGAGCAGGGTGAATACGTAAGTGTTTAAGAATTTCAAAAATAAAGAAGCCTGCAAAAGTCAGCCCTATAAAAAGTAAGCCATATTTAGTGGCTCTATCGGCTTGGCTATACACGTTGATGGGTTCAACAAAGCCGATGCTGAGTTCCTCTAGTTCATGTGTTTTTTGACCGCTTTCAAGATTGCTGATTAATGAGGCTTGGTTACTGCTAGACAATGACGAAACTGCCCATTGTGCTGCGAAACCTGCAGGTGTAATTTTTTGCGTAGCTGCATCAGGTAAAAAACTGCCTCCAAAATGTGGGTGGCGCCAACTAGAATTCAACGCAATGACATTATTTTCTGCAATTGGCACAAATTTATAATTTTCCATGCCGCGTAAGGTAAGTTTAAAGTCAAAAGCAATAGTTTGCTCTGTCACATTTTCTAACTGGCCTACTGATGCATGTATGCCATTACCCAGTAACCTTACATCGCTACCTTGTTCAAAGTCCAGCGTGCGGCTGTTCCAAGTAAATTCAGGCTTTCCGCTAATACCACGTGGATCGCTAATGCCTATGGCAACATAAGCTGGTTGAATTGTCACTAGACCGTTATTGTGTTGGGCTGTAATTCCTAAGTTAGGTGGTAATTTAAATGTACCTTTAAAGTTGCCACCTAATTGATACATCAAGGCTTTATAAATACCAAGTTTTTTAAACTGATTGGAAAATCCGCCTTGTAGCTCTAAGTTTTCTGGCAGAATATATTTCCAGCGAGTTTCACGTTTGTTAACAGTTATATTGATGTTGTTTTCTGTAGTAGTTTCAGTAAACTCTTCAATATAAGGCACCACTAATACAGGCCCTGTAATGGTTTGTTCGCCAGCAGAGCTTTTGGCAATTTCTTGTTTGACTTCATATTGCCTACTTTGCCGCTCTAAAATGAGCGAATTAATATAACTCACTGCCCACGACATGAGTATGGTGAGTAGCAAAATACCGATTACTTTAAAAATGAATGATTTATTCATGTTGCACTCCCTAGAATGATTGGAGTTTGCAGAGTAAAGGTAGAGCGTGAAGTGTTGATGCGCTCGTGTGAAGCGAGTGTGAAGTTTCCTGTTTATTATTCTATAGCGACCAATTTATTTGAGGAAATATCAATGAACGTCGAATGACATGGTCGCTATTGCACCACCACCTGTATGATTTTCTAGCTTAATGCTACCACCATGTAATTTCACAACTTCTTGTACAAAATTTAAACCTAGCCCCGTACTTTTTTGCCCAGTAGTCGGACGCGGTAATGAGTAGAATTTGTCAAATACTTTGTCTAATGCAAAATCAGGAATGCCACTACCAGCATCGCGAATAGTGAGTATTATTTGGCTGCCAGTTTTGAGCGTCTCAATTTCAATCACACTATTGATTGCACTAAAATCCAATGCGTTCTCTAGTAGGTTGTAAATGGCTTGGCCTAACAAAAACTCTTCTGCCTGTAGGGTGATGATCGGTGCAAGCGGCAAGAACTTGAATTCAACATAATGAAGTGTAGCTTTGTTGGTTAAATGCACAATTTGGGTTTCAATTAAGACATTTAAATCGATACTAGATAAATGCTGCAATTGTTGCTGATGTTCCAACGTTGCTAAGCCTAGCATATTCTGAATAATCGTCTGTATGCGGGTTGATTGTGTTTTAATTTGTGCTAAAAATTGTGCCTGTGTTTGTGGCGACATATGAGGCGAAATAAGCTCTAGCGCGGCTTGAATTGCGGTGATGGGGCTTTTTAGCTCATGCGTTAAATGCTCAATAGAATTTTGCACATATTGTTTGCCATCTAACTCGTTACGCATGGTTTGCATAGCAGTGGCCAGTTGTCCAAGCTCATCATTGTTTGAGCTTGGCGGTGCGGCTTTTTGACCACTAGCTACGCTAATTGCATAATCACGTAGCCGATGAATAGCGCGTGTAAATCGCCATGTAAAGAGCATGCCAATTGCAATCGATAGTGCGAATAACAACGCGCCCCACCGAATAATTTTATTTTGAGCACGCTCAATGAAAGGCAATAAAGTACGATTCGGCTTAGCAACCGTGAGTGAACCTATGATTTTATTGCCGTCTTTAATAGGGGCGGCAATATACATCACGGTGTCGTTATTTTTATCACCAGCAACCACAGGACTAGAGCGCACGCCATACTTGCCTTGCAAGGTTAAATAGACATCATTCCATTTGGAGTAATCTTGCCCTAAGGCTACATTAGCTGAATCGAAAGTCACCAGCCCTTTAGCATTGGTAATATACACACGGTAATCAGCAGATTGTTTTGTTACGCCCCATATATCTGCTTTTGTAGCGCGTTTTTGATACTGGTTTAAACTATGGGCGAAGTTGCCAGTTTGAATGGTGTCAGTTTTTACATCATTCACGGCCAACTCGGCTAGCACGTTGGCAGTATCGACCAATGTATCTTCCATTGCCTGGCGCACACCAGGTTTCACTTCGTCTACAAAAATTGTTAGGACAAACCACGCGGCTAAGCCCACTAATAAAAAATAACCTAGGAATATTTTTAAGCTGATTTTCATGTGAGGTACTGAAATATCTTGAGGCTGCTATACATACAGACTATAGCCCATACCGCGATGCGTAATAATTGCCTCACTGGCCGTGTCTATTGCCCGCAATTTTGCTCGTAAAGTTTTAATGTGTGCATCGACTGTTCGCTCCAAGGTATTTTCTGCATTGACCCATACAATATCCATCAGTTGATTGCGTGAAAAAACACGTTGCGGCTGGTGAATCAGGGTTTTAAGTAATAAGAACTCGTAGCGTGTGAGGTCTAAAAATTGCTGACGATACTGAATACGATTGGCGATTATATCTATCACAAATAAATTAGGCTTTTTAATGGGCAGCAATTCTGTGCGTCGCAAAATTGCTTTGACTCGAGCAACCACTTCGCGTGGGCTAAAAGGCTTGGTAACATAATCATCTGCCCCAATTTCTAAACCAACAATACGGTCAATTTCATGATTACGTGCAGTTAAGAACAAAATAGGTATATTAGAAGTTTCACGGATTTTTTTACATACATCAAATCCTGTCATGTCGGGCAGCCCAACATCCAATATGATGAAGTCGAAAGGCACTATATCCACTTTATCGCTCAATGCAATCAGCGCTTCGCCACCCAATAGTTTATGTGTCGTGGCAATGCTGGCCTCTTTAAATGCATATATTAATGTTTCTGCAATGGCAGGCTCGTCTTCCACAATTAGTACATGCAATGTCATGCCACTATTCTAGATTATTTTGATAGATGGCGAGAGTATAAAGTTGAGATTACGTTTATAACCTGAGTAGGCACAAAAAGCCTGTGATAGAAGGCCGTTCATGTGAATAGATATTTAATTGGACTGTGTTAGATACAGTGACTTATTTCTCAGCATCAATGAAGTCATTGTCACTGTCCCGTACTAAAATAGGTTGACAGTTATACAGCTATTTTAGGATGATTCAATAACGCCTGATGTACTGCATCGGGCGTTTTGTATTCTAAGCTTAGATGCGGCCTGACCTCATTGTAAATCTTGATGGATTGTTCACCATCTTTCTCGCATCAATCAAATCCCTAGGTTTATTTAACAGAAACTCGTTCTTTAAGATCCCATTCACGCGCAGGTCAAGCGTGTGCTGAGAAAATACAACGGGATTCCAAAAGAATCGTTTCCACTATTATTTCTCAAGGAGTGCGAGTTCAGATTCAATTACGGAGCCCCTAAACAACAACTGAAAGCATTGAAGGAGTGGGCTGAGATTTTAGTGCTAATCTACATCAGCCCCAAATCATTAGTTTGAGCTAAGTATTCCATTGCCTGTGGTAAATGGAAGTCCCTGTTAAGTATTTGACTACATCAAATTCAGCAGTTTCCTATATTTACTATTACTTGTAAAAGCTAAAATAGGTTGTATAGATAAATCTGCTGAGCACACTTAACGCATTGGCTTTGTTTATGGTCGCAAGTTTACTGCGTCCTCGGTCTTGCTTCAAATGCAGCAACGGTAAAACCAAGCTTGGATAACTTGTTGGCGTGGTCACCTATTTGTGCAAAGGCGCTATATTGCCCTTGCACAGCATGCTCAAGTAAACCCAATCTTGTTTAGCCACAAACAGCATAAATATAACTTTACTACGCTTCGCTGAATTATGAGAACTTTAAAAATGGATAGTGCATGTTTCTAAAAAACAAGCTTCAATTTAGTCAGCATGGCTTTACATTAATTGAATTGATGGTAGTTGTTGCCATCATTGCGATTCTTTCGGCAATTGCCTTGCCATCTTATCAGGACTATGTAATGCGTGGTTATATTGTGGATGCAACAAATACATTATCTTCTGCTCGCGCCCAACTGGAGCAGTTTTATCAAGATAATCGCTCTTACGAAACAACGGGGGGATTTGTCTCGCCTTGCACAACAATCAATGCTACGACGGTAAGCAGGTGGGCAATTACCTGTAATTCTAATGCTACGACTTACACCATTACCGCTACAGGAGCATCGCCTATGGCAGGGTTTGTGTATACATTAAATGAAACAAACACTCAGGTGACGACTTCGCCTTGGGGTAATAGTTCATCATGCTGGATTACTCGCAAAGGCGGTACGTGTTAAACCATGTTGACTTTATCTACGAGGAA
>JANOHT010000091.1:0-5949 GCA_031406605.1 Methylotenera sp.
CACGGCCAGTTTTTCACTATTGTTATCCATGAAACGCAGTGCAGTCGTTACCGTATCATCGGCATTCGTTTCATACACAATTTGTGCAATCGCTCGGCGTGCCGCTTCTGCATAATGTGAATCCGTATCGTCACTTACAGCAGGTTGCCCGCCAAATTTACTCAGCAAAGGCATTTGCCGCGTTAAGCTACTGCAAAGCGCATCAATCGTTAAGATTCTTAAGCGGCTGGGTTGGGTGAGGATATCCCACTGTTTCGTGTTGGATTGGTGAAGCGCAGCGTTGGCGAGTTCACGGGTTTTTAGTTTATGCGGTGCGGTTTCCGGCGCTTGGTTTTGTGCATGTTCTAGGCTTAATAAAATACGATTCCGCATTTCTGCAGCCGCTTTATTGGTGAAAGTCAGCGCGATGATTTCCTCGGGCTCGTTCACAGTCGCTAATAGTTTTAAATAACGCTGGGTGAGCAACTCGGTTTTACCTGCACCAGCAGGTGCCTCTACAATAAACGAAGCATGCGCTAAGGCGCGTTCACGATTTAGAGTGTCTAATGCATTTAAGGCATCTGCTGTTTGGTTAGCTAAATCGATTGTCATGATTTAGCACTACCTTTTGACTTAGTATTTGATTGGGCATTTAATCCAGCCTGCATTTTTTCAAACTGTAACAACCGCTCAGGCAGGCGTAGTAAAGGTTTCACATCACAATAAACTAAATCACTCTCTTTATTAAATGTCACACTCGCCACACCTGCTTTAATTTCTTGCGCAATGCTGGTTAAGCTTGCCTGCCAATGTTGCAGTAACGCATCCCAATTTTCAAAATGCTTAAAAGCACTGGCCTTAGCTAAAATAGGGATAGCTGGCAGCATCGCTTCTGCTGCTGAAACACCGACAAACTTACTTTCATCGGTGCGTATTTTGGCAAAACATACTGCCACGACCTGTTCGCCTTGCAATGCAATCGCAGCATAAATAGGCAACTGCGGCTCAGAAATTCTGTCATCTGCCCAACTTTTGTTGGCAACCGTTGCACTGGTTTTATAATCAATCACCACCAAACCGCCTTCAGCTAATTGATCAATACGGTCTATGGTCAAACTGAGGCTTAAGCCTTCAACTTCTAATGCATATTTTTCCTCACAGGCTCGCACTTTAAAATCACTACGCTCCATTTCTATGGCTAGCCAAACCTGCATCAGCTGACTTAACCGTTGCTGTTCTATTTGCAACACCTGTGGCGGTATGTGATAGCTGATTTCACCCCGCAACGCATGTATACTTTGTTCGATTGCACGCTCAATCGCATGATTAAGTGAGTCAGCAGACATGGATTTTAGATGACTCAAACTGCCGCAATCTTGCCAAAAAAGTTGTAGCACTTTATGCAGTAAGCTGCCGCGCGACATCGTATCCAGGCCATCAATTGGTGTTTCTAGCTTACCCGCACCTAAACGATACTGATAAAATGCCCAGGCTGGGCAAATAGCTTGCGTAGCAAACAACTTAACACCGCCACGCACCTTTTCATGAGGCAGAATGGCAGGTGCTATATAGTCATCGAGCATTTCCATTGTTGCAGGTTGCGCCAAGATTTCAGCTAAGGTTTGAATCGTTGCAGGTACTTGCGCTGAATTATCTAGACTATCAACAACTAATAATGGTGATGGGCGCAACTCACGCTCATCTTCTTTTAGCGCGTAAGAAAATATTACTTCCGGCGCACATTGCATTAAACGCTGTTGTACTAATTTAGCAAATTCATTTTGCACGCTACCACTAGCATTTGGCGTACCGTGATTACGCTGTAGCTCCGCGGGCAGTAATGGATTCAATTTAACAGGTGGCGGCCAATGCTGATCATTCATATTTAATGCCCAAACCGCATCTAGCTGCATGGCTGGCGTTTCTAAAAGCCCGAGTATCTGTATATGAATGTCGCCTGTCGCTTCCGCCTGAAACATCGTGGCACTGCATAACTCATGCATTTTTTGTGTAGCTTCGCTCACTGTGATGTTGCCGAGTATGGCGTCTAAAGTACTTAACTCTTTAAAACACTTAAAAAAAACCTGCTGCGCCTGATATTCATGACTGGATAGCGGACGTGTGTTGGCCCAGTTAAGCGTATTCAATAAACTTAAAAATGCGGCTGTCCACTGCGAAGGTAATTGACGTTGCTTGCTGGATTTATTCGCTGGTTTAAGCGGTTGATTTTGAAATTGAATCACCAACCCTAAGTGTTCAATAATTGCCTCTAAATGCGCACCATCGGTTTGCAACCGGTTTGCCTGTTTTAATAAAGCCTCCAAGCTGTAACTGGCATTGAGGTTTTTACGCAAATAAGCATCTAACTGTGCTCTGGCATCTAGCTCTTCATGACTTCCCCAATACACATCCTGCAAAATTGGCGTGACTTCATCAAAACTCACCATGGTTTTAGTCGCAGCCAATCGCAACAACTGCAGTGCACTATGCACAATCGGGTATTCAGTCAGTGCTAAACCCAATGAAAAGTCGTAGCAACGTGGATGCTCACAATAACTCGCTTGCAAGGTTTCTGGATGAAATGTGTCATCCAGCAAATCCATTAACTCACGTCGGATATTGCCTAATGCCGGGCTGATGATTGCCAACTGCGCTTGTGGATTTTTCGTTAACTTTTGTTTTGCCCAAGCTACGGCGGCGCGACATTCAGCATTACTGTCATTCAAAGCAGCATAGTCGACCTCTGCATGGTCAAATGCACGTACAGCGGCCCGTTCAATCTGCACCCCGCAAGTTTTCAGATACTCGAACAGTCGATTTTCTAACGGGGTAATACGATCAAACCCAGCTAATTGTAATTGTTTAGGTAAAGCAATTTGATTTGATAAGGCAAGATTATGTTGTTCTAACAATGCTATTTGTAATGCCGTTAACCTGACGGCCTCTATGGCATTTTGCTTTTCACATAAGGCTTCAAAGGTATGCCGCCAACGCAAAAACTGGCGCGTTTCTTGGCTAATAAAATGTGCATTAATATCCGCTTCACTTATTTGCCAATTCAACATCAAGTTATTCGCTTCAATGGCAGACTTTGCCATTGCACGAATATCAAACAAAGCCGCCGCTTCATGCTTCGCCAAGCAAGTGGTAATCGCCTGCTCCCATAAAAATGCTTCGGCCACTGTACTTAATGTATGCGTGGGCAGCGCATCACTGGGTAATATGCCGAGCAAGCTTGCATTACCTGTCAATTCATCAAGCCATTGCTGTAGCGTATAAACTTCACTAGCCCGCCATTGGGCAACCCCACTTTTGAGCTGCTGTTGCTGATGCCGCAAAACAACGCCGCGAACGAGCCTTGCTGTTGAGCAAATAGTGATTGTTTGATTGGTTAACGACATGGCATGATTGTAGCGTTTAGTCTGTATTTATCTCTATTTTTCTCTGCCTTTTTTAAAGATAAAAGAGAGATAAATTACTCACTTTACGTATTATTTGTTAAATTGTGAACTGTATATTTTTATCGTGAAAGATTAGTCATGCTAGCCAAATTATCAGGTTTACTTAAATACTTGGTACTGCTTATTTTCATACCTATCATTTTGTTTTCATTGTACACATGGGCAACTTTGCAATGGGTCTACTCTTCTGGCGAGCGCGCGGGTTATGTGCAAAAATTTTCACTCAAAGGCTACGTATGCAAAACTTGGGAAGGGGAGATTGTTTTAGTCTCTATGCCTGGCACACAAGCTGAGAAGTTTTCTTTTACCGTGAAAGACGAAGCAACGGCTAAAAAGGTCAATGATTCACTAGGCAAACGTGTGAAACTTCATTATGAAGAACATAAAGGCATACCAACTTCATGTTTTGGTGAAACGCCATTTTATGTGAACGAAATTCAAGTACTTGAAACACAACAATTTATTAAAGAACAATAATAAAGTAAATTTTAAATCAAATAGCATTTAAGCTCGCAATTACCTTAACGCATTAAAGTAAGTATGGCAGACGAAAAAAACTACATCACCCCTGAAGGCCACGCCCGTATTGAAGCAGAGTTTCAACAATTACTTAAAATAGAACGGCCAGAGGTTGTCCGGGTCGTTTCATGGGCTGCTGGTAATGGCGATAGAAGCGAAAATGGTGACTATATTTACGGCAAAAAGCGCTTACGCCAAATAGATGGTCGTTTACGCTTCTTGATGCAGCGTATGGATTTAGCCGTCATAGTTGACCCCGCTACCCAGCAAGGGCTTGAAAAAGTATTTTTTGGCGCATGGGTGACACTATTCTCACTCAAAGATGATACTGAGCACACCTACCGTATCGTTGGTACGGACGAACTTGAACCGTCACTAGGTTATATCAGTTGGGTTTCACCTTTAGCGCGGGCGATGCTGGGTAAGCAAGTGGGTGATGTGGTGAAAGTCATCACACCTGCTGGTGATGAGCAATATGAAGTAATCGCGATTCAATATCAGCAGCCCACATGATTAGAAGCTTGCATGAGTGTTAATACCAGTAATCGCTGGGATATTTTTTGCCGTATTGTTGATAACTTCGGCGATATTGGTATTTGTTGGCGATTAAGTCAGCAGTTAGCGCGCGAACATCACTTAAAAGTAAGATTGTTTATTGATGATTTTGCCGTTGCAAGTAAAATAATTTTAGGGTTAGACTACACTCAAACATTACAAACCATCAATGGCGTAGAGGTCTGTGGTTGGCCAGTTGGTGATATCGATACTATAAATCCTGCCGATGTAGTCGTAGAAAATTTTAGTTGCGGACTACCAAGTGCATATATTAAACAAATGCATATACAAAGCACTCTAAAAACTCCATCCAGCGATACCATTTGGATCAACTTAGATTACCTTTCTGCAGAATCATGGGTAAGTGACTTTCACGCCAGACCTTCACCCCACCCTTCGCTTACACTCACTAAACACTTTTTCTTTCCCGGATTTACAACCGAAACAGGCGGGCTGATTCGCGAGAAAAATTTAATTGCAGCGCGTGAAGTGTTTTTAAGTTCAAATACATTGCAGGAAAATTTTTGGCATAAACTTGGCGTTACAAAATTAGAAATTACGCCAAAACCATACCCAACACCAATTAAGATTTCTTTATTTTTTTATCCTGAAGCACAAATCAACGCTTTATTTTTGGCATTAGCGGCACACAGCCACCCAGTGACTGTGGCACTGCCATTTAATGGCAATATCACAATATTAAATGACATGTTAACGGATTTTAAGTTAACAATCGGCGAAGTTTATAAAAATGGAAACCTTGCCGTTCACCTCCTCCCATTTTTATCGCAATCTGATTACGACCACTTGTTATGGGCCTGTGATTTGAATTTTGTACGCGGTGAAGATAGCTGGATACGGGCGATTTGGGCTGGAAAACCTTTTATTTGGCAACCTTATATTCAAACCGAAGATACACATATCGCTAAGCTAAAAGCTTTTTTAGAGGTTTACACCCAAGATGCTGGCAGTGATGCCACTGAAGATATAAGAGCAATGCTATTTAAATCTAATTTACTGTGGTCAGGTAAAACTGAAACAGATGACCTCGCATTAGAGAACAATGCATCACAGATTCAGCATTGGCATCAATTAATCAAGTACTTACCCGGCTTAGAGTCTTACGCTGCTCAACGCGCCAATTCATTCAACTCCCAAGATGATCTTGCCACTAAGCTCGTGATTTTTAGTGAAAATTTGACAAAAAATAAGGTATAATTCGCATTTTTAACGGGCTAAATCATCTTCAAATTAGCTCGTATTGTTTTAAATATTTAAACTAAACCCTAATTTAGCTAGGCAACCCATGAAAACAGCACAAGAACTCCGCGCCGGAAACGTGATTATGATTGGTAGCGATCCACTCGTTATCGTTAAAGCAGAATACAACAAATCTGGTCGCACCTCAGCAGTCGTCAAAATGAAATTCAAAAAC
>JANOHT010000261.1:0-2255 GCA_031406605.1 Methylotenera sp.
AATCTACGAAGGTGCCGCATTTCTGGCAGGCGCTGAGCCGTATTTTTTAAATACCTTACCAAATAAAGACCCAAAGCATAATCATGCGATGGATTTTGAAAGTGTGCCTGTAGAGATATTGAAACGTACCCAGTTAGTCTATGTATGCAGCCCGGGCAACCCTTCCGGCAAGGTGATGACGTTAGCCCAATGGAAAACCATTTTTGAATTATCCGATCAATACGGCTTTGTAATTGCAGCTGATGAATGTTACTCAGAGATTTATTTTGATGAAGCGAATCCGCCACTAGGCGCGCTGCAAGCTGCGCACGAACTGGGCAGAGATTACAAGAACCTTGTTATTTTCAGCTCCCTCTCAAAACGCTCAAATGTACCGGGTATGCGCTCAGGCTTTGTTGCGGGAGATGAAAAGATAATCGAAAAATTTGCGCTCTATCGCACTTATCATGGATGCGCAATGAACCCAGCCGTGCAAGCTGCTAGCATGACGGCTTGGAACGATGAAGCGCATGTCATTGAAAATCGCAGATTGTATGCTGAAAAATTCAATACAGTCACGAGCTTAATGAACGGTGCATTAGAAGTTGAAATGCCCGATGCGGCTTTTTATTTATGGGCAAGAACAAAGGAAAGCGATACTGAGTTTGCCTTAAAACTGTACCGTGATTTCAATGTCACGGTGCTACCGGGTAGTTATTTGGCAAGAGAAGCACATGGTGTGAACCCGGGCAAAAATTTTGTTAGATTAGCGTTAGTGGCAAGTCTAGATGAATGTATTGAAGCGGCGCATCGGATTCAACAACTATAATTTCATCCGTCATTCCCGCGTAGGCGGGAATCCATTTTAAAATCAATCCCGCACTTAAAATCAATTTGGATTCCCGCCTACGCGGGAATGACGAAGATACTTTTATTAATGTAACTTATTATATTTAAGTGCTAATAAATTGATTTATTTCATTAAATACTAATGCATTAAGTTTCGGATTTAAACAATCTAACTCAACAATATCATCCATACCCCGCAACCAGGTCAACTGACGTTTCGCAAGCTGACGTGTAGCAAAAATGCCTCTATCACGTAACTCAGCGGCGTCATATTCACCTGCCAAATGCTCTAAAGCTTGACGATATCCCACGCAGCGCATTGAAGTTGACTCAGCGGTAAGAGTTGGATATTTAGCTTTTAACGCTTTCACTTCATCCAAAAAACCACCTGCCAGCATTTGGTCAAAACGTAAGGCAATGCGCTCATGCAGCACTTTACGATCACTAGGTACAAATGCTAGTTTTAATAATTTGTAAGGCAATGCTTCACTAGTTTGTTTGGCATACAACGCTGTCATGCTTTCGCCAGTAATTTCAAACACTTCTAACGCACGTTGTATGCGTTGTGCATCGTTTGGCTCCAAACGCGCAGCAGTAGTGGCGTCAATCAAAGCAAGCTTTTCGTGCATCGCTGGCCAGCCAATCAAAACAGCTCTAGCATCCAACCTCGTGCGCACTTCTGGATTCGCTTCAGGCAACCCACTTAAACCACCCTGCAGCGCTTTGAAATACAACATCGTGCCGCCCACTAATAGCGGAATCTTGCCACGCGCAGTGATATCTGCCATTAAACGCAACGCATCACTTCTAAAATTCGCCGCTGAATATGCACTGGTGGGGTCGATGGTATCAATCAGGTGATGCGGAGCTTTTGCTAAAGTTTCAGCATCTGGCTTGGCTGTTCCGATATCCATATCGCGATAGACCAATGCGGAATCTACACTGATGATTTCAACGGGTAGTTTTGAAATAAGCTCAACGGCAGCGCCAGTCTTGCCGCTGGCGGTGGGGCCCATAATAAATATTGCGGATGATAAGGTTGATTGTTTCATTCAGTCATTCAAATAGTTTTTTGTAGGTTGGGTTAGCGCAGCGTAACCCAACATTTGCAATAAATCGTTGGGCTCCTGAAATCCCGCCACCTACTAAACCGTCATTCCCGCGTAGGCGGGAATCCATTTGTTTTTTCATACATTAAGCGCTCATTTCGTTATACAAATCAGACCAGTTTTCATTGAACTGTTCTATCAGTTTAATTTTCCAATATAGATTTTTCCGCTTGGATAAGTAACTTTATAAATCACTTTCAATTATTTACCCCGCATAAACATCTTATCCAAGTCACTCATACTTACTTGAAACCACGTCGGGCGACCATGATTACACATACCGCTACGTTCAGTCGCTTCCATATCGCGCAGTAAGGC
>JANOHT010000291.1:0-9337 GCA_031406605.1 Methylotenera sp.
GCAAGCTTTACCTTGGATGAATGACGTAATTCGCGCCAAAAAACCGCAGCGATTGCCAGTGGTGCTTTCTAAGCAAGAGGTGAGCAAAATATTAGATGGTATGCAAGGTACACATGGCCTAATTGCCCGTTTGTTGTACGGCACAGGCATGCGCATTATGGAGTGCTGCCGTTTACGCGTTCAAGATATTGATTTTGATCGTGCTGAAATTCTAATACGCAACGGCAAAGGTGCGAAAGATAGGGTAACGATGTTGCCAATTTCATTGGTAGAGCCTTTAAAAGCTTACTTAGCTTGGCGAAAACAGTTGTATGAGCGTGATGCTGAGGCGGGTATGAATGAGGTGTATTTGCCCGATGCGTTAGAGCGCAAATATCCTGATGCAGCGACAAGTTGGATTTGGCAATATGTGTTTTGTTCAGGCAGTTATTCAGTAGATCCTAGAAGCGGTCACACGCGCCGACATCATCTTGATGAAAAGCTCATTCAGCGTGCAGTTAAAAAAGCCGCTATTCAGGCTGCAATCAACAAACCTGCAACGCCACATACTTTTAGGCATAGTTTTGCGACGCATTTGCTAGAGGGGGGTTACGATATTCGCACGGTGCAAGAGCTATTAGGGCATTCAGATGTTTCAACAACCATGATTTACACGCATGTGCTTAATAAAGGCGGTCGTGGAGTAAATAGTCCGTTAGATGCACTTTAAGTAATAATCTTTATAACTGTTATTGCAATTGATAAGCTTAACCCTCGTCAATATTAAATGACTTTCGCACTAAATCTTCAGGCTCTTCCGCAAATAGCCATTTACCAATCACTTTTTCGGCTTCTTCAACGCCTTGTTTTTTCAAGCTAGAAAATAATTGTATCGTGCATTCACTGTGGTAATGGTTGCCCCACGTTTCAATTAACTCTTTACGCACGCGGCTTAACGTTAAGCCAGCCTCACCACGAGAAAGTTTGTCTGATTTTGTTAATAACACATGCACGGGTTTGCCACTTGGGCAAAACCAATCCAACATTTGGCGGTCTAGTGGGGTGAGCGGGTGGCGGCTGTCCATGACTAATACCAAGCCACCTAAGCTTGAACGTTCACTTAAGTAGCGGGCAAGTACGTTTTGCCAATGCGCACGCATAGATTCAGGTACTTTTGCATAGCCGTAACCTGGTAAATCGACTAAATGTCTATCATTACCAAGGGTGAAAAAGTTAATCAGTTGTGTGCGACCAGGTTGTTTGCTCACAAAAGCTAAGCGATTATGATTAGCAAGCGTATTGAGTGCGCTGGATTTACCTGCGTTAGAGCGACCTGCGAAAGCGACTTCAATACCACTGGCTATTGGTAAGTCGCGTAAGTGGTGGGCTGAAATATAAAAGGTAGCGTTTTGAAACAAGGGCATGGTAGTCCAATTCTATTAGGTTATTGCTGTTTAACAGGCTGTTTTTGCGCTAAACGCTACAAAAATGACACCGTAAACATATAGTGAAAAATGCTATCACGAATAGGGGTTTTTAGCTAAAATAGCGAGTTAATTGATTGAATAATTTAGATTAGTCGTATTCACGACCACAAATTTATCATTATAAAATATAACGTCAGCGTTATTAAGATTTGAGTTTATTAGGAGCAGTAATGCAAGTTCGTCATTTGGTATTGTTAGCATTCAGTGTGTTTTCATTAGCTTCGGCACAGGTTTTTGCTGAAACATCTGTGAAAAAAGATGCCGTTAAAGCGGTTTCAGAGCCAGTTGAAAAGAATCCAGTTGAAAAGAATAAGGCGCAGCAAATTGTAACGACAGTATGTGTAGCTTGCCATGCACAGGACGGCAATAGTGTCATCAGCTTAAATCCAAAATTAGCGGGACAGCATCCTGAGTATCTTGAAAAACAGTTGGTTGAATTCAAATCAGGTAAACGTGCGAATGCTGTAATGTCTGGTATGGCGGCAGCTTTAAGCGAAGACGACATGAAAAATCTAGCGGCTTATTATGCTAGTCAAAAATTGACGCTTGGAACTGCGAAAAATAACGGCGCAGGCTCATTAGGCGAAAAAATCTACCGCGGTGGCATTGCATCAAGCAATGTGCCGGCATGCGCATCTTGCCACGGCGCCAATGGCGCTGGCATACCAAAGCAGTTTCCACGCATGGGTGGTCAGTATGCTGATTACACTTTAGCGCAATTAAAAACCTTTCGTACCGGTGAGCGGGCAAATGCGCCCATGATGATGGCGATTGCGACAAAAATGACGGATGCTGAAATGGCCGCAGTGGCAGATTATATCCAAGGGTTGCGTTAATTCCAGTGATTGAATATAGGCAGGGCTGCGCAAATTGCCTTTGATATTTGAAACTTAAGTTTCAATGTGCCGGTATTGTCTATATTCTTTAAAGCAGAATTTCTATCATTAACCTTCAAAAAAGTTATCTTTTGTATGCGAGTTAAGCGGGCAAAGGATTTCGGAACATTATCGTCTCACGAGATTCTAATCTCGCTGAAAAGACCATTTAATAAGTAAGTAACACTCTTTGAAATCCATACAATTTTGAACCCTAAACACTCATTCTCTAGAAACCTTTTTGATCTCATGAGCTCGATGCGCTTTGCTGTGAGCATGCTTAGTGTATTGGGCATTGCTTCCGTCATTGGTACGGTGCTCAAACAAAATGAGCCGTATGAAAACTATATCATTAAGTTTGGTCAGTTTTGGTTTGGTTTTTTTGAGAGTTTGGGGCTGTACGACGTCTACCACAGCAGTTGGTTTTTAGTGATTTTATTGTTTTTAGTCATCTCGACTAGCTTATGTATTTACCGTAATAGTCCAAAGATGATTAAAGAATGGCGCACTTTTAAAGAGCACGCTACAGAAAAATCACTCAATGCATTTAGCCATCAGGCTACTTACTCTTTAAATTCAAACGCTATCAATTCAAATCTTGATAATACCAAACAGCAGCTCACACAGTTCTTGCTCGCTAAAGGGTTTAAATTCAAACTTAAGAAGCATCATGACGGCTCTGAACTTATCGCAGCGAAAACAGGCACACATCAACGCTTAGGCTATATTTTTACCCATACCGCCATGGTGATTATCTTTTTTGGCGGTTTGCTCGATGGTAATCTGCCACTCAAGGTGCAGGAGTTAATGGGGCAAAAACGTATTGAAACGCTAGATATTCCAGAGTCTGAAGTGCCGGAAGTGAGTAGGTTAAGTACTGGTAACCCTTCGTTCCGCGCCAATATGACATTACCGGAAGGCACTAGTGATAACGTAGCTTTTGTCCGTGTGCGTGATGGTTACCTGGTGCAGGAATTGCCGTTTCGTGTAGCGTTAAAAGATTTTCGCATTGAGCATTATGCTACGGGGCAGCCCAAATCGTTTGAGAGTGATATTGTCATTACCGACCCTGACCTTAAAACGCCGCTGACTAAAACTATTAGCGTAAACCATCCGCTTACCTATAAAGGCATCGCCATTTATCAATCTGATTTTCAGGATGGCGGTACTAAACTTAACTTTAAGGTATGGAATTTACTTGCTAAAGATAGTCAAACGCAAACGCTGGAGGGTGCTATTTTTCAAAAAGGCATGTTGGGTGGAGGGGCTGATGCTCTAAAAGTAGAATATAACGATTTTCGCAAATTCAACATTATTAATTTGTCACCAGACGGCAAAGGCAAGTCGCACAATGTAGGCGCCAATATCACTTATAAATTGCGTGACGCCCAAGGTCAGGCAAAAGAGTATGTGAACTACATGCAACCTTTACAAATAGATGGTAAACATTATTTTATTTCGGGCATGCGTGAAAGCGTGCAAGATGACTTTCACTATTTACGCATTCCAGTGGATGATGACTTAGCAATTGAAGGCTTTATGAACTTTAGAGCCACTATGTTAGATGCTGCTCAGTATCCAGCGATTGCTCATAAACTTGCACAAACTGCCATTGGGAATAATAAAGATTTGAAGGTACAAACGCAGTTTGAGCAAAGCGTCGTTTCCTTGATGCGTACTTTCTCTCAGGGTGGATATAACCAAGTAGCGCAAGTGATTGAAAAGAGTGTGCCCGCAGCCGAACGTGAAATAGCGGCTAAGACGTATATCAAGATGATTAACGTAGCGGCATTCGAAGCGTATAACCTGAGTCTGGCGGCCAATAAAAAACCGCTGTTGGTCAACAATCTTGAATCGCAAGCGTTAGTTCAAGACAGCTTAAATGCATTTAGCGATATGTTTTTCTACGGTACACCTTACTACTTGCAGCTTGCACAGTTTGAACATAAAGAAGCGAGTGGTTTGCAACTCACAAAATCACCAGGTCAAAAATGGGTGTATTTAGGCTCTGTATTGTTGGTGTTAGGTATATTTTCGATGTTTTATATTCGTGAACGACGTATTTGGTTATTGTTAAAGCCGAATAGCAACCAAGTGCATTTTGCGATGTCTTCTAATCGTAAGAACTTAGATTTTGAACAAGAGTTTAGTTTATACCGCGAGCAACTTAAAAGTGTGCTTGCATAAGGATTTAATATGAACACTAGCGCTATAGATTACCAACCAAAATCATTGCTGCAGCGCCTAAATTGGCAAGATTGGGTATATGCATTGATATTAGTGACAGGTGCTGTCTACGCTTACAGTCAGTATGCACAATATATGGATGTTTATGAAACGGGCTTTTTATTTGGCGCAGCAGCGGTATTTAGTTATCTGGGCTGGCAGTGGAAGTCACTAGGTAAACTAGTGTTGGGCGTTGGAATCATCAGTATATTTTCAATTGCTTTGTATCAGGGTGACCAAGCACGTGCGACACAGACTTTTTTACTTAAATTCTTAATTTCTAGTCAATCCGCCATTATGTGGATGAATGTGCTGTTTGTCTTAGCCATGACCACATACTGGTTTGCGTTATATAAACGCTCTGACTTTGCAGGTAAAGTCGCTAGCAGTCTTACTTGGAGCGCAGTGTTGATGGGCTTTATAGGCCTAATGGTGCGTTGGTATGAGTCTTACTTAATCGCCCCAGACGTTGGTCATATCCCGATTAGTAATCTGTATGAAGTATTTATTTTATTTTGTTTAATTACTGCATTGCTCTACTTACATTATGAGCAACGTTTTAATACTAAACAATTAGGCGGTTTTGTTTTAGTCGTCATCAACGCCGCAGTTGGTTTTATTCTTTGGTACACGTTTGATCGCCAAGCGCACAATATCCAGCCATTAGTACCGGCACTGCAAAGCTATTGGATGAAAATACACGTGCCGGCTAACTTTGTAGGCTATGGCGCTTTTTCATTGGCAGCAATGGTAGCGAGCGCTTATTTGCTAGCAAATAAAGGTATATTAACGTCGCGTTTACCTAGCTTGGACGTGCTCGATGACATGATGTATAAATCCATCGCTGTTGGCTTTGCGTTTTTTACCATTGCTACTATTTTAGGTGCAATGTGGGCAGCTGAAGCGTGGGGTGGCTACTGGAGCTGGGATCCTAAAGAAACTTGGGCGCTGATTGTCTGGTTAAATTACGCTGCTTGGCTGCACTTACGTATGGTCAAAGGTCTGCGCGGCCCAGTATTAGCCTGGTGGTCGCTAATAGGTTTAATTATCACTACATTTGCATTTTTAGGTGTGAATATGTTCTTAAGTGGCTTGCATTCTTACGGAACGCTTTAGTTTAGAATAATATTGCTTAAGAGATAATTTGAGTTAAAGATAACAAAGAGCGGCCGATTGGCTGCTCTTTGTTATCTAAATAATTGCCTCGCTGTTTATCATTTCCAACCTGAACCGAACTTCTCCATCACGATTTTCTATCAAGCTTAATTCATAGCCTGCCTGTTTCGCTTGTTGTGCAGCATGATACAAGCCTACACCTAAGCCATTTTTAGAGCTGACATGTGTTTTAAATAGCTTGTCCGCAACATTTGCAGGCATTGCAGAACCAGTGTCGCTGACTTCAATACAAAACTTTTCAGACGGCATTAAGGTGACTTGAATCTGCGTATTCACTTCCAGTCTGGCTTTTTCTAAAGCATTTTGTATTAAATTATCTACAATGCTATCAAGCACATCAGGATCTATATCTGCTTTCGGCATCGTTTCAGGTGCTTCAAACTGAATTTGATGTTGTGAGCTTGCATAATGTGAATTGAGTTGTTTAAAATCTTTCCACCAAGTATTCACTTTAGCCTGCTGTTTTTTCTCATTGCTAGGGCGTGCCAGTTTGGTTAACGTAGTTGTTAAACGCTGATTTAATCTTGGCAATTGCTTTTTAATGAGTTCAATGAGTCGAGCGTCTTCTTCTGCATCCTTGCCGCCTGCTTCATTTTGCAGTGCAGCCGCAGATAGCGTGCCCATAGACTGCAATATATTTTTAATATCGTGGGTAAGTCGAGAGCCAGTTTCATAGAAGGTTTGCATGTAAATATTTTGACTAATGGTCTCTTCACGCAATTTGGCTTCGTAAAACTCACCTAAAATTTGTGTTAGTAATTGCACATGCAGATACATAGCAGGGCTAAACTGCCAGCGTGAGTAAAGGGTTAAATGTAATTTCTGAAAAGTAAAAGTGGAAATAAATTGAGTGGTTTCGCCAATCTGAAATTTATCTTTGCCAACTTGCCATTCCACTCCGCTTACCCAATTAAGTGCAACTAACTCGCTCATTGAAGCTTGTAAAAAATTGTCAGCGGTGGATTCGTAATCTGCATGCAGTGCAATCTTTCTAATCCATTGCTCAAATGGCAAACCGATACTTAATAAATACCGCGACATTAATAGCTCTAAACCAGAAAATGTCGCGCTTGGGTTCCATAACCAGCTTAATGCAACTAAGGTTGCCGCCAAACTCATGACGGCGACAATCAATAATTTAATATAATGAATTTGCCAGATAACACCTATTGCAAAGCTACCTAATATGATGATGAGCGTCAGCAAAAAGATTAATAAAGTATAGAAAAAATCAATATTGGGGGTGTTGTTATCGAGTTTATTTTTGGAGATAAATAAAATGGTGATAGGTAAGAATGGTAAAAGGTAAATCAATACAAATTCGGCGGCAGCTAAATCATCGTTGGCTTTGAGTAATTTAGGTACCACCCATAATACCAATATGGCCAGTAAATAAGCCGCAGCTAAAATATTAGGCAGTCTAGAACGGGTAGATTCGGTAGAAAAAATACGACCACCGATGAGTGAGAATAAGCCCGCAATCCAAAAGGCAGTAAACCACCAATTGGTATAAGACATGGCGATGGCAGCACCAATTACTATGATGAACGCAGCTTGCCACGATAACTTATTGGTTTGCCGCATTAAGGGCTGCCACATTAAAAATAAGCCGTAGTGACATAAAAATAAAGCTTTATGCAGGTCACCAGCTTCGCCCCAAATTAAAAGCGCATGCAATGATAAAAGCATCAAAGCCATTAACCGGTTAGAGTCATTGAATAGCTGGCGAAATAATTTAATGGGTGTTGGCATATGAGTTTTTTACTTATAAAGTATCGAATTGTTTAGGAATAAAGCCTAGTTATGTTGAGAAAGCTTACCGGATTGTGATGCTTCATGAATAATACTGCTAATGTTACCGTTAAAATTTGAACACAACTGTTTGGTTTCTGACAATATATTATGCAATTTTTAATAAACTCTTATAGAATGTAGTCAATAAAGTAGTAAAACAATAAAAATACCGCTGGCATAAGATTTGCATATTAAGCTTTACTAAATGAGCATTTGTGACGGGTTAAATGCTTTATACATATACGGTTCGGGGATATAGATGAAAAAACAACAGACAGGCTTTACATTAATCGAGTTAGCCATTGTGCTAGTGATTATCGGCTTGCTATTAGGTGGTGTTTTAAAAGGTCAGGAATTGATTAATAGTGCCAAAGTTAAAAACATGGCTAGTGACTTTAAAAATACACAAATTTATATTTATGGTTATCAAGATCGGTTTAGAGCTGTACCAGGAGATGATGCGGTTGCTGATACACACGTTACAGGCGCTGCTAGGGCTACTACTCCAGTAGGTCAAACAGGTAATGGTCTTATTCAAGGTGAATGGGATTCAGTAACACCTACAGATGAATCATTTTTGTTTTGGCAACATGTCAGGCTCGCAGGTTTGGCGCCAGGGCCGACTACTTTTGGTGATGCTGCGCAATTGGCTGCTTATCAGCCTAGAAATGCAGATGGTGGCCCTATTGGAGTGCAAAGTGTATCTGCATTATCTGAGATTACCGGGATGACGGGCGCATATGCGATATGTTCTGGGGGCATTCTGGGTAGATTCGCTAGACAATTAGATACTACATTAGATGATGGCGAAACTTCTACAGGTTCCGTGCGGGCTGTGGTACAAGGCACTCCAGGCCCTGGAGTTACATCTGCAACAATTATAGGTGCGCAAGAGTCGGTGCCATACGTAGTGTGTATGGCGTTCTGAGGGTCTGGCTTTTCAGCCTAATGTCTGATTAGCCTAAAAAGCTCACCAAGGTGAGCTTTTTTATTGTCCAGATTCAAGTTACTATAAATAATTTAACAGCTTGCGTAGTAGCTAAATTGTTTTAGAATGGTGACTTAATAAAAAGCTCACAAAAACCGATAAAACCACCCGTAGCTCATGAATAACAATATAGTAGAAATTGATAATCTATCCTTTGGTTACAAGGGGCGCTTGTTGCATAAGGGCATCAACATGGCCTTCCCACGCGGTAAAGTGGTGGCCATCATGGGCGGTAGCGGTAGTGGGAAAACCACATTGCTGCGTTTGATAGGCGGCCAGATTAGGCCTAGCGCGGGTGAAGTGCGCGTAGATGGCGATGTGGTGCACAAGCAAGACCGCGAGGGTATTTATAGGCTTCGCCGTAAAATGGGTATGTTATTTCAACACGGCGCATTGTTTACTGATTTAAGTGTATTTGAGAACGTTGCGTTTCCAATGCGAGAATTGACTGATTTGCCCGAATCTATGATCAGAGATTTGGTGTTGATGAAACTCAATGCGGTTGGTTTACGTGGTGCGCATGCGTTAATGCCAACAGAACTCTCTGGCGGCATGGCTAGAAGGGTTTCTTTAGCACGTGCGGTAGCGTTAGATCCCAACATTATTATGTACGATGAACCTTTCGCGGGGTTAGATCCCATATCAATGGGCGTGATTTGTGATTTAATCCGCAGCCTTAATGATGCATTAGGCGCTACCTCTATCATTGTGTCGCACGATGTTAAAGAAACATTTTTAATCGCAGATTATGTGTATTTTGTGGCGGATGGCATCGTTGCAGCAGAAGGTACGCCACATGATTTAATGCAATC
>JANOHT010000302.1:0-6407 GCA_031406605.1 Methylotenera sp.
ATCTACGCTACGTAGTTTGAGTAACTCTTCTTTTAATAGTGCCGCGCCTTTAACGGTAACTGGAATTTGGGTAACTGCCATACGACTTTTCCTTATTCTAAAAAACAAAACCACACCCTAATAGGCGTGGTTAATGTTGCATATCTTACATGATTTTTAAAAAATTTAAACTATCAAAACCTAAATGCTAGAAATTTTTTATTGAAAACTAGTTAAGTAATTTATGCAAGTTTTGTATAGACTCAACTTGCAGCTCCTGCATGTGCGCCATACCAATACAGGCAGCTTTAGCACCAGCTAACGTCGTGTAGTAGGTCACTTTATTCTGTAAAGCACTACGGCGAATCTCATAAGAGTCGGCAACGGCACGCTTGTCTTCCGTCACATTCACAATAAAGCTAATATCATTATTCTTAATCATATCAACAATATGAGGGCGACCCTCAGCCACTTTATTGACAGAACTAACTTTTAAGCCCTGCGCGGTTAATGCTGCCGCAGTACCTTTAGTAGCCACTAGGCTAAAGCCAAGTTGATGTAAAGCCTGTGCTATTTCAACAACCTTTAAGTAGTCTTCTTTTCGCACACTAATAAATGCCCTACCGCCTTCTGGCAATTTAGTCGAAGCGCCCAGTTGTGACTTAACAAAAGCTTCGGCAAATGTTGCCCCAACACCCATCACCTCACCAGTAGACTTCATTTCAGGGCCTAAAATGGTATCAACTCCCGGGAATTTAATGAACGGAAATACGGCTTCTTTCACTGAGTAAAATGGCGGAATAATTTCACGTGTCACGCCTTGATCTTTAAGCGAAGTACCTATCATGCAACGTGCGGCAATTTTAGCCAATTGCAAACCGCATGCCTTAGAAACAAACGGTACTGTTCTAGATGCACGAGGATTCACTTCTAGCACGAACACCGTCTCACCTTGTATGGCAAACTGTACGTTCATTAAACCAACTACACCAAGCGCACGCGCCATCTGTTTGGTTTGATCACGCAGCACATCCTGCAGTTCGGCTGACAAGCTATAAGGCGGCAATGAACATGCCGAGTCGCCCGAGTGAACGCCAGCTTGTTCAACGTGCTCCATAATGCCGCCGATAATGACGTCGCCTGTGTTATCGCATAATGCATCGACATCAACCTCCAAAGCATCATTCAAGAATCTATCCAACAATACTGGCGATTCATTTGATACTTTTACTGCTTCGCGCATATAACGTTCAAGCTGTGACTGCTCCTGCACGATTTCCATTGCGCGACCGCCCAGCACATAACTAGGACGTACAACAAGCGGATAACCAATTTCTAATGCTAAGCGAATCGCCTCTTCTGGCGTTCTGGCTGTACGGTTTGGCGGTTGTTTTAACCCTAGCTCTTGCAGCATTTTTTGGAAACGCTCGCGGTCTTCAGCTTTATCAATCGCATCCGGTGTAGTACCAATGATAGGTACGCCCGCTTTTTCTAAGGCACGTGCAAGTTTTAACGGCGTTTGACCGCCATATTGCACGATCACTCCGACGGGTTTTTCTAGCGCCACAATCTCCAGCACATCTTCCAATGTCACTGGCTCAAAATATAGCCGATCTGATGTATCGTAATCGGTCGAAACGGTTTCAGGATTACAGTTCACCATGATGGTTTCGTAGCCGTCTTCACGCATCGCAAATGCAGCATGCACACAGCAGTAGTCGAATTCAATCCCTTGACCGATACGATTAGGCCCGCCACCCAAAATCATGATTTTCTTTTTATTGGTTGGAGCAGCCTCACACTCTTCTTCATAAGTAGAGTACATATAAGCAGTGTTGGTAGAAAACTCAGCTGCACAAGTGTCTACACGTTTATATACAGGGCGAACCTGTAAAGCTTGACGATAAGCACGCACTGCATGTTGGTCAGTACCGAGCAACGTTGCTAAACGTCTATCTGAAAAACCACTACGTTTGAGTTTGAGCAAAGCCTGCTTATCTAAATCAGCAATTTGCTTGCCTTTGAGCGCTTGTTCACGGTCAATCAAATCTTTAATTTGCACTAAGAACCAAGCGTCAATTTTAGAAATATTAAATACTTCTGCGACTGTCATGCCCATTCTGAATGCATCACCCACGTACCAAATGCGCTCTGGTCCCGGCACGCCCATCTCTTTTGTTATTGTATCTAAATCTGTGGTTTTTTCGTCTAAACCATCTACCCCCACTTCTAATCCACGCAAGGCTTTTTGGAATGACTCTTGAAAAGTACGGCCAATCGCCATCACTTCGCCCACTGACTTCATTTGTGTCGTTAAACGAGAGTCAGCTTGCGGGAATTTTTCGAAAGCGAATCTAGGTATCTTAGTGACCACGTAATCAATTGAGGGCTCAAATGAAACGGGTGTTGCACCGCCTGTGATTTCATTTCTAAGCTCATCTAGCGTAAACCCAACCGCTAGTTTTGCTGCGACTTTAGCAATAGGGAAACCAGTTGCTTTTGATGCAAGTGCAGATGAACGTGATACACGTGGATTCATCTCAATCACAATCATGCGGCCATCATCAGGATTGATAGCGAACTGAACGTTTGAACCGCCAGTATCTACACCAATTTCACGGAGTACTGCCAATGAGGCATTACGCATGATTTGATACTCTTTATCAGTCAGCGTTTGTGCAGGCGCGACAGTAATTGAGTCGCCTGTATGTACACCCATTGGATCTAAGTTTTCAATCGAGCAGATAATGATGCAGTTATCCGCAGAGTCGCGCACCACTTCCATCTCGTACTCTTTCCAACCGAGTAGGGACTCTTCAATCAGCAGTTCATTAGTAGGCGAGGCATCTAAGCCACGCTCGCAAATGGTAATAAATTCTTCACGGTTATAAGCAATTCCACCACCGCTACCACCCATCGTGAATGATGGACGAATAATCGCAGGATAGCCAATGTTAGCCTGCACCTGTAAAGCTTCTTCCATACTATGCGCAATCATTGAGCGCGCTGAACCCAAACCAATTTTGGTCATTGCTTCTTTGAACTTTTGCCTGTCTTCCGCTTTATCAATCGCCTCTTTAGAAGCGCCAATCAATTCAACATTGTATTTAGCTAACACGCCGTGTTTATCTAAATCGAGCGCACAATTTAAAGCTGTTTGACCGCCCATCGTTGGCAATAAAGCATCTGGACGCTCTTTGGCAATAATTTTTTCAACAATTTGCCATGTCACTGGCTCAATATAGGTGGCATCAGCCATTTCAGGGTCTGTCATAATAGTGGCTGGGTTAGAGTTCACCAAAATAACGCGATAACCTTCTTCTCGTAGCGCTTTGCACGCTTGTGCGCCAGAATAGTCGAACTCACAGGCCTGCCCAATAACGATAGGGCCAGCGCCGATAATTAGAATAGATTTAATGTCAGTACGTTTTGCCATTTGTTACACACTTTACCAAAATAAACTTTTGCCCCAATAGGGTCTTGCTAACCACGTAATTTGCGAATTTTCAATCGCATTTTCAGTGCCCTTGCTTACTTGTTGCCGCACTAATGTATGGATTTGACTAAATGATTTGGCAGTAAGCCCAATTTTTGCACCAATCAGGTTGTTATGCCTATCCATCAAATTATCAGCCCGGCCCTTACGTTCCATACATGCAGTAACTAAATCAACCACTTTTGGTGACGAAGTATAAGCAACCACAGCACTGGCTAAAGTATGCCTATAAGCATCCAGTTGACCGCTTTTACCACCTTGAAAATCACTAAAAAAACACTCACGCCACACATAACTTAATACAAATATCGGGTATATGGTGAGTAGAACCAAACTCAAAACCACCCATTTATTTCTGAAGTTATGCATAATTTGCATCAACTCAATTAAGCTTTAACCTGCATCAGGTCTATAAAGCGGTCAAACAAATAACTCATTTCAGTAGGGCCTGGGCTTGCTTCAGGATGACCCTGGAAGCTAAATGCTGGTTTATCAGTGCGCACGATACCCTGCAAGCTGCCATCGAATAGTGAAATATGGGTGGTTTTAATATTAGCAGGGAGTGTTGCCGCATCTACTGCAAAGCCATGATTCTGGCTGGTGATATAGACACGCTTAGAATCTAAATCCTGAACTGGATGATTAGCACCGTGATGACCAAACTTCATCTTATGCGTTTTTGCACCGCTTGCTAAGGCCAGCAACTGGTGCCCTAAACAGATACCAAATGTAGGAACACCAGACTCAACAATTGTTTTAATCGCTGAAATTGCGTAATCACAAGGCTCTGGATCGCCAGGGCCATTAGATAGAAACACGCCATCAGGCTTGTAAGCCAAAGCTTCCGCTGCGGTAGTTTGTGCTGGCAGCACAGTAACCTTGCAACCGCGCGATACTAACATGCGTAAAATATTGCGCTTAACACCGTAGTCATACGCAACCACATGAAACTGTTGAGAAGGCGCATCAGCAAAACCTTCACCTAAAACCCATTCACCGTCAGTAAATTCATAAGGCTTATCGCAACTCACCACCTTGGCTAAATCCATCCCAGTTAAACCAGGGAATCCTGCAATTAAGTTTTGCGCTAGCGCTATAGCTTTGGATTCATCTGCTTCGCCAGCGATAATAGCGCCGGTTTGCGCCCCTTTTTCACGTAAGATTCTGGTGAGTTTACGCGTATCGATATCAGCAATCGCAACAACATCGTTAGCAATTAAATAATCAGCTAAAGATTGTGTATTTCTAAAATTGCTGTGTGTTAACGGTAAATCACGAATAATCAAGCCACTCGCATACACTTGACCTGACTCAACGTCCTCTGGATTAACACCGTAATTACCAGTATGCGGATAAGTGAGCGTTACAATTTGCTTGGAATATGAGGGATCTGTGAGGATTTCTTGATATCCAGTCATCGAGGTGTTAAACACAACCTCAGCTACAGTATGACCAGAAGTACCAATTGATGTACCACGAAACACAGTTCCATCTGCAAGTACGAGTATGGCGGGCAGGTTTTGTGGCACAATAACTCCTTGTTTTAGCTTAATTAAATATTTTTATTCTTAATTCCATCATGAACAGATGGCAGATATGCAAAACGGGAGGAGCTTGTATACTCTTCCCGTTTCAGAATTAATGAATTATAGCGAAAAACTGCCCACATTTCAACGTTAAAAACGCAAATAGATAGCGATAGTGCGTAAGGCTTATTATGATTAAATCGATTTCCGAACTCATCGCAGCGCACCATATACACGAGGTGGAGTGCGTCATTCCTGATATGACGGGGATTGCCCGCGGTAAAATTTTACCCAAAGATTTATTTTTAAGCGCTGGTGAAATGCGCCTGCCAAAAAGCGTGCTGCTCAATACCGTAAATGGCCAGCAGCCAGACAACGGGCCTTATGTAGGTAATACCGACCCCGATATGGTGTGCAAACCTGACACGTCCACTTTTCGCGTAGTGCCTTGGGCGGCCGAGCCAGTGGCGGTAGTCATTCATGATTGCTTCGAATGGGACGGCTCTCCAGTGGCGCTATCGCCACGCGCTGTACTGCGCCGTGTCATTGAGCTTTATACCCAGCGTGGCTGGCGACCAGTGGTCGCGCCTGAGATGGAGTTCTACTTAGTTGCACGCCACCAAAACCCGCATGAACCATTGCAACCACCCATCGGCCGGACAGGTAAGCCAGAGTCTGGAAGGCAGAGCTACTCTATTGATGCGGTTAATGATTTTGATCCATTTTTCATGGAGCTTTCTAAATTCTGCGATGTGCATAGATTAGGCGTGGAAACCTTAATTCATGAAGCCGGCGCAGGCCAAATGGAAATTAATTTCACCCATGGCGACCCACTAGAACTAGCTGATCGTGTATTTTTATTTAAACGTACCGTACGCGAGACTGCCTTACGACACGGTATTTTTGCTACTTTCATGGCCAAGCCAATGGAAGCTGAGCCTGGCAGTGCGATGCACATTCATCAAAGTATTATTGACACTAATGGCCATAATATTTTCAGTAACCCAGACGGTAGCGCCAGTGCGGAGTTTTTCCACTATATTGCTGGTTTACAAACCTACATTCCACAAGTGATGCCAATGTTTGCTCCTTATGTGAATTCATATCGCCGGCTTGCACCTTTTATGTCAGCACCAACTAATGTGAGATGGGGTTACGATAATCGCACTTGTGGTATTCGCATCCCGAATTCCACCGCTAGTGCAAGACGTGTTGAGAACCGCGTTCCTGGAGTGGATGTGAATCCTTATTTAGCAATCGCTGCAACATTAGCTTGCGGCTATCAAGGCATGATAGATACGCTACAACCTAGCGAACCGCTAACTACCAGTGCTTGGAACATGGCGCATGACCTACCTCACCACTTAGAAGACGCAATTGACCAACTTCGTGCCTGTGCGCCTATG
>JANOHT010000026.1:0-8833 GCA_031406605.1 Methylotenera sp.
TATCGTTACACTCACAAGCTAAACTAAATGCAGTGGCTCGACAGTTAAATGAACGACCTCGTAAAACTTTAGCTTACGAGACCCCAGCAGAGAGATTTAAAGCCTGTGTTGCATCGACCGGTTGAATCCACAGCCGCAAGTCGACATTAGAAAGTACCAAATTGGCTCGCCAGCTGAGGCTCGAACATTTTGGCTATTTCAATTTGGTATAGCTTATCGCTTAATAATCTTAACCAAATACTCCAACGTTAAATCAGCAACTTTAGGTTGCCATAGCACTGAGTTGTCAGGAAAGCTTTTGAACTCTCCACTGCGTGAGTAACCAAGACGCTCATAAAATGCAATGAGTTCTTCACGTAAGGTAATGACCGCCATGTGGAACCCCACTACGCGCCATTCTCTTAAAGTCATCGCTTCTGCTGCCATAATCATGGCGGCGCCGTGACCTTTATTTTGCAAGGTAGGCTTTACAGCTATCATGCCGAGATGCGCAATATTTTTACCATAAGCATCTTGCCGCTCGCAACACACGGTAGCAACAATCTGGTCACGAAGCACGCCGACTAGAACAAATGCGTCTTCACGCTGAATAATGCTGGCAATTTCTTGCGTAGTAGTGCGTAAGCCATCGAGAATATCTGCTTCAGTTGTCCAACCTGCGCGACTGCTCTCGCCACGGTAGGCAGAGTTAATAAGCTCAGCGATTGCTTGCGCATCGCTAAGTTCAGCTTTGTGAAAATGTAGCATATGTAATTTGGCTTACTTGTTTAACTTACTAATTTATTTAAGAGATTTTGCTTGGTTAACCAGCTTAATTTTTACTGACTAATTTTTGCACCACTAGACTACCTACCATATCACCTTCTACATTCACTGTAGTGCGTATCGTATCGAGCAACCTATCAATGGGTAACAAAATTGCAATTGCTTCTGCAGGCAATCCCACGCTTTGTAGCACCATGACCATGGTGACCATGCCCGCACTTGGAATCCCTGGTGCGCCAATAGCAGCTATCATCGCAGTGACAAACACAATAAGTTGTTGCGTCAAATTAAGATCTATTCCAACCAAATTGGCAATAAACAACGCAGCTGCAGCTTCATAAAGTGCGGTACCGTCCATGTTCACTGTAGCACCAAGCGGTACTACAAAGCCTGCGATTTCGGGCTTTACATGTAAATGCTGCGTGGTGCATCGCAAGGTGATTGGTAGCGTTGCAGAGCTTGAGCTAGTAGCAAATGCAGTGACTAATGCCTCGCGAGCGCCGCGCCAAAACCATAATGGCGTTTTACCGGTAATGAGATATAAAAGTAGCGGCAAGATGACCACACCGTGCAGTAACGTGGTGCTGATGACGACTGCGATAAATTTAGCGAGTGTGCCTAGCATTGCGGTGTCCTGGCTTGCGACTAGCTTAATCAATAACGCGGCAATACCAAACGGCGCTAAGACCATCACCCACCCGACGATGCGCATGGTCAGCTCTAGCAACTCTTGCAATAGATTAAGAATATTTTTATAACGGTCGCCACCCACTACCAGTGCGACACCCAAAATAAGTGCAAATATCACAACAGCTAACACATCACCTTCTGCCAAGGCGGCAAAGGGATTCATAAATAAGCCATGTAAAAACTGGGCAAAAAATTCTGGCAACGGTAACTGCTGAGCCTCAAAATTTTGCATGGCATCTGTAAACATTGTAATTTTCAAGCCACTACCCGGCTTGAAATAATTGCTGGCTACCATACCAAGCGTAATTGCAATGGCCATTGTGAACATAAAAAACACCAGCGTCGTTTTCCAAACGCGATGCATTTGGCTATGTTGCCGTAAGTTGGCGATGCCTACCGCGATGGAACAAAACACCAGCGGGATTAAAATCATTTTGAGTAAATCAATAAATAGCGTGCCGACTAAGCCAGAGGCATATAAGCCGCCTTGCACCACATGATTTTCCAAACCCAGCTGATGAAAATAAAGCCCTACCGCAACGCCAAAAATTGCACCTAGTAAGATTTGGATATTGAGGCTAGGCAGTTTCATGAGTAATTACTCTTTAATAGTTTTAGGTTTGACTGCTTTTGATTTAACCACCTTTTCAACTTTTTCTTTTACTGTCTTTTCTTTTAATACTTTGACTGCCTTGGGTTTTGCAACTTTGACAGGCACTTCAATTTTGGCCTCTTTAGCTACTGCCATCTTTTTCGGTGCAACTGACTTTTTAGCTTTAGGCTTAGGTTCAGTTTCTACTGATGCAACTTCATCCGCAACTAAATCAACTTTTCCAGCAGGCTCACTACCTACCGTCACTTTTTCGAATACTGCAGCAAAAAATCCATCAGTTTGATGTAAGTGCGGCAGTAGTTTTAGATATTTACCTGTATCTAAATTGATTTGCTGTTGGCTTAAAATCTCCGCTGCATTGAGCAATTTAAAATCTGCATGATTGGCTAAGAAGCTGTCTGCAATATTTTCATTCTCGTCCTGTAACAAGCTGCAGGTCGCATAAATCAAACGGCCACCGGTTTTAGTTAACCTCGCCGCGCGGGCTAAAATTGCCGCCTGCTTCACATTAAGCTGCGCTAAATCTTCAGGCGTTTGGCGCCACTTTAAATCTGGATTGCGGCGTAACGTACCCAAGCCAGTACAAGGTGCATCCACTAGCACACGATCAAATTTACCATTTAAGCGTTTGAGTTTAGGGTCGTTTTCGCTGCTAATCACTTGGGCATTGAGGTTACTTAAGCCCGAGCGTTTTAAACGCTTGCCTAAGTTAAATAAACGTTTTTCTGACACATCAAACGCATACAAACGACCCGTATTACGCATTAACGCGCCGATTGCTAAAGTTTTTCCGCCTGCGCCTGCGCAAAAGTCGGCAATCATCATGCCGCGTTTAGGCGCTACTAAATGAGCGAGTAGCTGGCTACCTTCATCTTGCACTTCGATATTACCTTCAGTAAACAACACATGACGACTGATATTCAACCGCAATGGCATGCGTAGACCAATCGGGGAATACGGTGTTTTTGTAATATTGGCTTCGCCCGAGGTGTTTTCAGCCACCATTTTTGCCATTATTTCATCGCGTGACCCTTTAATGGTATTCACACGAATATCTAGCGTAGCTGATTCATGCATGCTACGCGCGATAGTTAACGCTTCAGCTTCGCCATATTGTGCTACCAGTTTATCCCATAGCCAATCGCGCACGTCTGCCTGCACTGCTAACGGCATATTTTCTGTTGATTTTGCTTTAATCGTATGCGCCCACTCAATTTGCTGCTCGCTCAACATAGGCTCAAGCTTTTGAATGCTCATGCCTTGTACACGCAGCATCCACGCTAAAATCAGCTTACGCGCATCGTCTGGGTCATTTTCTTCATTCGCCGTCACCGCGCTTAGATAGCGTAATCTGCGCAATACGCCATAGACACTTTCTGCCACAAAGGCACGCTCTTTGGTACCTAGGTCGCGATTATTGCGAAAAAAATCGCTTAATTTCGCATCTGCTGGACTATTAAAATCAAGTAGGTTCGATAATACTACTGCGGCTTGCCGTATTAAATTTGGCGTCATTTGATTCTCTTTATATGATGGATGGCGCCTCTAGAATGGACGCTCTTGTACTACTGATTATGCGATTAGTTAACTGGCTTTTCTGTTTTGAGGCTAGTAATTAGCATCTCATACACTCTGCCATCTTTTTCCGTTTTGCGTATTTTAACAGGTACGTACTGATAATCTAAGGCTAACCACAATTCAGTTTTTTCGTCGCCTTTGTCACCTACACGCCAAAGATGAATAGTCAATAAATTACCCATATTTGTAGCGATGGTTTCTTCACCCTCAAAGCTATAGTCATAAATGCCTAATTTTTTGCCATTGGTAATGCTTAATTGCATGTTTCTTAATGGTGGCACGAACATAAATTGATACATAAAGCTTAATAAATCTTGCGTGTCATCGACTAAAGCCAGCTCATGATCGCCTTTTTCACTATGCAAATTCAGTTGCTTTTGTTCCCAATCAAAATCTGCACTGAATGTTTTATTTTTATTGTTACCAAACTGATACAAATAATGCTTAGGTTGCAAGCCTGTACTACTTAAAAAGCCCTGACTGGTTTGCAATAAATCAGGTATTACCAAGGCAGCTAACCCTTTGGCTTCCATCAAGCTTTTTAACTGATATTCCTCACCATTTGGCAATAGCTCATACACAATTTTTGCTTTACCTGGAGCGTTGCTATCCACACTAGCTTCAATGTCTGTGCGCACATCAAAGGTAGTCTCTACATACTGATAAGCGTTAGGATTAATCGTTATACTTGGCTCTTCTGGCATACTTTCAACGGCAGGCTCTTCATCAGAAGGGTTAACTTGATTAATCGTTTCTACAGTCTCCGTGGGCTGAGGTGGTGATAATTCTGTAGGTGCTAGTAATACTGGTACGTCAGGTGTATGTGGCTCTGGCTCCACCGCATCAGTATTTTTAACGACTGGCTGAGCTTTTACTGGCGCAAATGCTGGCTTTGGTAAGGTTGGCTGCAACTGTATTTTTGGAAGTTCTGGCTTTCTTAATACCAATTGCGCCTCAATCAACTGACGATTTTCGGTTAAGTCAGGGAACTCAAAATAAAATTTACCAATTAAAAATAAGTGAAGTAAAAGTGACAAAACCAGTGCAATAGCAAGCCGCTGATAGCTGGGGTTTTGCCATATACGCTTTGAGCGCATTAAAATAGCGCTATTCCACATGAAACTCAGTTAAGGTTTGCTCTAGCTTCTGTCCATTATCATCAACCAGCAATATACGCACAGGCACGTAATGATGCTCGATGCTTAACCAAAGCTCTTTTGTTTCAGTTTGCGCTTTATTTTGCTCAGGTGGAATTAGATGCAAAGTCTTATATGATGTGCCTGCAACCTCCAACACCTCTTGCTCGACATTGATTTTGTACTGATACTGATTAAGTTTTTTACCCGTAGTCAGGTTCACCGTAATCGCTTCTTTCAATGGTGTAGGCAAAAACATAAACTGGTAAGGATAGCTCGCTAAATCTTGCGTACCAGCACTAAGTACAGCATCTTTTACTTTACCTTTTACCAGCATATGCAAGGTATTTTTAGGCCAATCAAAATCCGCGATTAATGCTTTTTTAGGATTATCACCTTGCTGCAATTCAAAGTGAGTAGGCTTCAAGCCATTGGCCGTCACTTCGCCCGCACTCGTTAATTTACGCTCTCCAAACAAGGCATAGACACCTATACCTTTAGTAACGCTTTCAATTTTGTAAGTGCTACCATTAACAACAAATTGCTCTTTTACAGTTGCAAAAGGCTGCCCGTTTTTAGTGACTTCATAATTCGCCTGAATACGCTTGGGTAGCGCATCCTGAGCGGCTGAAGCCGTAATAAACATAAAACAAAATACAAAACTAAATACTTTAATGTAACTGAACACAACAACTCCTTAATAAACACGCAGCTATGGTTAACGCATGAAGTTGGGTTTTAGATACAAAGTTAGCCGAATATTTATACTGGTTTTTGTTTTGCAGATAGCCAGCTGGTAGCAAAATAAACTAACTAAACGACAATCGTTGGCGCTTCACCAGCCTGTTGTGTGCGAATACTACCAATTTCAAATACTGTTTCACCAGCATCTTGCAGCAATTTTTGTGCTGCAGCCGCGTTTTCTTTTGCCACAATCACCACCATACCAATACCGCAGTTAAATGTTTTATACATTTCACTATCAATCACGTTGCCCTGCGCTTGCAGCCAAGTAAATAGCGGCGGCATAGTCCAGCTACCAGCTTTAATTTCAGCGGTTAAACCCGCTGGCAATACACGTGGAATGTTCTCAGTAATGCCGCCACCGGTAATATGCGCCATACCTTTTACCGGCAATGTTGCAATTAACTGCAGCAATGGTTTCACGTAAATACGTGTGGGTGCCATCACAACGTCTTTGAATTTTTTGCCATGAAAATCTGATTCAAAATCAATGCCAGATTTTGCAATCAGCTTACGAATCAGTGAATAGCCATTTGAATGTGCGCCGCTAGAGGCCAAACCTAGTACTACATCACCAGCCGCAATAGTAGTGCCATTAATAATCGCATCTTTATCGACGCAACCCACTGCAAAGCCAGCTAAATCATACTCGCCCGCAGGGTACATACCTGGCATTTCAGCCGTTTCACCGCCCACTAATGCACAACCAGATTGCTCACAACCTTGTGCAATCCCCTTAATCACTTGCGCAGCCGTACCCACTTCTAGCTTGCCGCAAGCAAAGTAATCTAAGAAAAATAACGGTTCAGCACCCTGCACCAAAATATCATTCACGCTCATGGCGACTAAATCAATACCAACGGTGTCATGCTTATCTAACTCAAAGGCTAGTTTAAGTTTAGTACCCACACCGTCTGTGCCGGACACCAGTACAGGATTCTTGAATTTTTTCGGCATTTCAAACAATGAGCCAAAACCGCCTATGCCCGCCAATACTTCAGGGCGCATGGTGCGTTTTGCAAAAGGTTTAATCTGCTCTACTAGCGCATCGCCAGCTTCCATATCTACGCCCGCATCACGGTAGCTAATTGATGTTGAACTATCTGATGAGTTATTAGAAGAAGGTATAGTCAAAACGGAGCTCTCTTTATAAAAAATGTCTTAATAGTAAATTTCAGGTTTAATGAATGGTTTTAAGAAGTTAATCAATATATTAAGTATAATTTTAACCTATATGACGACTGAACCCAAAAAATCAGCACCAAAAAATATTTTTACTAACAATCGCTGGTTGATATTTATCGCAATAATCGGCTTTTTGATGTATCTGCTATTACCTGTACTCACGCCTTTTTTAGTCGCTGCCATCTTGGCTTACATCTTCGACCCGCTCGTCGACAAACTTAGTGTCGTAGGCAAAGGAAAATTTTTAATTGGCCGCACATTAGCAACTGTTTTAGTGATGGTGGCTATTTTTGGCGGCATTACCTTACTGTTTCTAATTTTAGTACCGCTGCTACAAAAAGAATCATTTTTAATTGCAGAACGGCTACCTGTCGTTATTGGCAATATTCGCAATACGATTGAGCCTTGGTTACAGGCCAAATTTGGCATTAGTTTTGCCATTGATAGCACACAGATTCAACAAATTATCACCAAAAACTGGAAAACAGCTGGGGACATTTTAGGTAATGTGCTGATTATGGCTGGTAATCACGGCTTAGCGTTAATTGGCATTATTGCCAACACTTTGTTATTGCCAGTAGTGTTATTTTATTTACTGCGTGACTGGGATATTCTAGTTGCGAAGATTGGCCAACTAGTGCCATTAGAATGGCATGACAAAACCGTCAATATTGCTAAAGAAGTCGATGAAGTCCTGGCTGGATTTTTACGTGGTCAACTTGCTGTGATGCTAGCCATGAGTCTTTTTTACGCAGCTGGCTTATGGCTGGCAGGGCTAGACATGGCGTTGCCAATAGGTTTAATCGCAGGTTTATTAGGTTTTGTACCCTATTTGGGCTTTGCCTTAGGCGTGGTACTTGCAATGTTAGTGGCAGCTTTGCAATTTACCAGTATTGGTCAAGTAGTGCCTGTTGTCGTTGTGTTTACCTTGGGCCAATTAGTAGAAAGCATGATACTTACGCCGCAATTAGTAGGTAACCGCATTGGTTTACATCCAGTCGTGGTCATTTTCGCCTTATTGGCAGGCGGGCAATTATTCGGCTTCACCGGCGTTTTGCTGGCACTGCCTGTCAGCGCAGCGCTGGCAGTAGCTTTACGTCACACTAAAGATAACTATCTTAATAGCGATACTTATCTCAAATAGTCAGTTACTTTTACTCAACGCATGAAACAACTTCTACTCGACATTAAACCGGCGGCACCGCCTACATTGCACAATTTTGTAATGGGGCGCAACGCAGAAGCACTTACCAGCTTGAACGACGCTTTTAGCCATACTGCGCAATCTAACTTCATTTACCTGTGGGGCGAAGCAGGCAGTGGCAAAAGCCATCTTCTGCAAGCCTGTAAAGCGCGAAATGCGCACATTGCAGATGATGTACATTTACTGGATGCAGAAGCACAGATTGACTTATTCAATACTTACAACCAACTTAAAGAAGCTGGTGGCATATTGATTACAGCTGGCCTACACGCTCCCAATCAGATGGGCTTACGCGACGATTTAGCCACGCGATTGGCTTGGGGATTGGTCTATCAATTACAGCCATTAAACGACGCCGAAAAAGCCTTAGCTTTAAATAACCATGCCGCCGAACGTGGCATGCGCTTACCCAGCGAAGTAGTAGATTACTGTTTACGTTATTTAAAACGAGATCTATCTACTTTAATGTCCACGCTTGATGCGCTGGATGAGTGGTCGCTCACTACCAAAAAACCCGTTACCGTGCCTATGTTGCGGCAATTACTGCAATTTCCGCTCAATTTATAAAGCCATCCAAATCTTATGTTACGTGTCACCGAAATCAAATTGCCGCTTGAGCATAAACCCAGCGAAATCAATGCAGCCCTGATTAAGAAGTTAGCAATCAATGCCGCCGACTTAGTTGAATTCACTATTTTTAAACGCGGGGTAGACGCGCGTAAAGCCAATGCGATTTTGTTGGTTTACTCTTTGGATGTCACGGTTAAAGGTGAAGCCAAAGTATTAGCCAAATTAAAAAAAGACCCACATGTAAAAATCGCACCTGATGCTTCATACAAATTTGTTGCCAACGCGCCTGCAACCATTAAAAACAGACCTGTCGTTGTCGGCTTAGGTCCAGCGGGACTGTTTGCCGCG
>JANOHT010000027.1:0-10406 GCA_031406605.1 Methylotenera sp.
TTAAAGCATTTGGTAGTCCAAGCAACATATACTCGGCAAGTGGCAAGCAATTAAAAGAAGTTGTTTCAGACAAAATCGCTGCTGAAATTATCAAAGGCGTTGATGAAGATGCTTTAGCTGATTCGCTGGCTTGGCTATCTCAAGCCAACAATCATCTCGTCACACTCGCCGACCCTGACTATCCCAAAGCATTACTAGAAATTACCGACCCTCCCCCATTGCTTTATGCAAAAGGTAATTTAACACTACTAAATCAACCTAGCATTGCCATTGTCGGCAGCCGTAATGCCTCTATGCAAGGCGAAAAAAATGCGGAGGCCTTTGCTCAAGGTTTATGTAGTTATGGCTTGTGTGTGGTCAGCGGGCTAGCATTAGGCATAGACGGAGCCGCGCATCGTGGTGCATTAAAAGCAAATGGCTCAACCATCGCGGTAGTAGGTACGGGCTTAGATATTGTCTACCCAGCTAAACATCGCGACTTAGCGCATCAAATTGTAGAGCATGGCTTAATTATTTCTGAGTTCGCTTTAGGTACACCGTCAAAACCACAAAACTTTCCCAAGCGTAATCGCATTATTAGCGGCTTGAGTTTGGGTTGTTTAGTGGTGGAGGCTAATTTACAAAGTGGCTCACAAATCACTGCACGTATGGCCGCAGAACAAGGCCGTGAAGTATTCGCCATTCCAGGTTCTATCCACTCACCAATGTCTAAGGGTTGCCATCAGCTGATCAAACAAGGCGCCAAATTGGTGGATAGTCTGCAAGATATAGTAGAAGAATTGGATCTCAATAAAAATAATTCAGATACTGCGAGCGCTATCAATGGCGATGGAATTGACAAAAAAACTACAGCACCCCATCCAATACTGGACCTGATGGGGTACGAACCAATTACCTTAGAAAATTTAGTGCAATTAAGTCGCTTGACGGTAAGCGAAGTTTCATCCATGCTGATGTTATTGGAATTACAAGGGAGTGTCGCAAGCTTAACCGGCGGACAGTTTCAAAAACTAGCCTAATTAAGCAAAACAAATAAACTGTGTAACAAGATTTCAATCCAGATCTTTGAACTTAGGTAAATTTACTAACTGCAAGCTTGGATTGTGCATAAACCATAACGCTTAAGTCGAAAATCTTAAGTAAAAAACTTTATTTAACTGCTTTCATTAAAAGCCACTTTATTTAAGGATAAATATTATGTTTGAAGTATTGGTTTATATGTTTGAAAATTACATTGATACACACTTTAGACCTGACGAAAATACGCTCTCAAAAGAGTTATTTGCCGCAGGGTTTGATGAGCAAGACATTAACGGTGCTTTTGATTGGTTTAATCAGCTAGAACTGATGACCGAACAGCCTGATATTTTTGAAAACCCTAACCACGTTAGTACCCGCATTTTCACTGACGACGAACTCAAAAAAATCACAGGCGAGAGCATCGGCTTCATTCTGTTTTTAGTGCAAGCCAATATACTGAATACCGCACAACGCGAACTAGTGCTTGAACTCGCAATGAACTTACCACAACCACAAATCGGTATTGAAGAAATGCGCTGGATAGTGCTCATGATTACTTGGGGCGCAAGCAAATCTGGCCCAGACAAAACCAAAGAATACTTGTTTATAGAAGATGCACTACTTAATAAACAAAAACCGACGCTACATTGAATAGGTCGGTTTGATACGACAAAGCCCTACATCACTAGGGCTTTGTTAAGCTATGTTTAGTCGCTAATATTTTCAATAATATTGCTAATCACGCCCGAACGATTTAGCGTATAAAAATGTAAACTCGGCACACCCCACACCTGCAAAGTCTCACAAAGCTCACTTACGACATCAATACCAAATGCACGTAATGAAGCCATATCATCACCATATGCCTCAAGACGCATTTTCAACCAGCGCGGGATTTCTGCACCACAAACACTAGAAAAACGTGCTAATTGTGTGATGTTATATATCGGCATGATGCCTGGCACGATGGGCATCGTAATACCCAACGCCACACATTGATCCACAAACCGAAAATAAGCATCTGCGTTATAAAAATATTGCGTTATAGCTGAATTAGCGCCCGCATCCATTTTACGTTTGAGATTGAACACATCTTTCTCTGGTGTTCTTGCCTCTGGATGAAATTCTGGGTAAGCGGCAACTTCAATATGAAAATGGTCGCCAGTTTCAGCACGAATGAACTCGACTAACTCTACTGCATAGCGGAAATCCCCAACGCTCACCTCTCCAGAAGGTACATCACCACGTAATGCCACTATACGTTTAATACCCTGTGATTGGTAAGTGTGTAATAAATCACGGATTTCTTCTTTGCTAGATGAAACACATGAAATATGCGGCGCAGCATTAAAACCTTCTTTGTGCATTTCCAATACAGTATCCATGGTTCTATCACGCGTAGAACCGCCAGCACCAAATGTAACCGAGAAGAATTCAGGGTTAAATTTTGCGAGCTGTACCCGTGTTTCACGCAAGCTAGCGATACCATCGGCCGTCTTAGGAGGAAAAAATTCAAAACTAATTGCCGACTTTTTCATTTTTTATTCATTTCTTTTTCTTTAACTTTTAATTCTTAAACAACTATTTCTTTTTGTCATCAATCACAACGGCAGCTAACAAGTAGGAAACGACACTATAAACCAACGCACCTATCATGCCCGCCAATAAAGTCCTTACTTCAAATCCTTGCACCCAATTGCCTACTGCATAAAACAACGCACCATTAATCACTAAAATAAAAAGTCCTAGTGTGAGTATGGTAATAGGTAGCGTAAGTATCACTAAAATAGGCTTAATCAACATGTTAACCAAACCAATCACTAAAGCCGCTATTAATGCTGCAGTGAAGTTAGCCACATGAATGTCAGGTACAAAATAAGCGACCGCGATTAACGCTAACGCATTTAACAACCAAACAATTAATAATTTCATGTGGCTTCCTTTCTTAGTTTAGCTAAACAATATTAGTAACGATAAGTATCCGGTTTAAATGGGCCTTGTTTCTGTACGCCAATGTAAGCCGCTTGCTGATCAGTTAACGTAGTCAATTGTGCATTGAGTTTTTTCAATTGCAACACCGCTACTTTCTCATCTAAATGTTTAGGTAGAGTATAAACGCCAACAGGATATTTAGCTTGCTGAGTAAATAGCTCAATTTGCGCAATCGTTTGATTTGCAAAACTCGAGCTCATTACGTAGCTAGGATGACCAGTACCGCAACCTAAATTCACTAAGCGACCTTTTGCCAATAAGATGATTTTTTTACCGTCTGGGAAAATCACATGGTCCACTTGCGGCTTGATTTCGTCCCACTCATACTTTTCAAGTGAAGCGACGTCAATCTCGTTATCAAAGTGGCCAATGTTACACACAATAGCCTGGTCTTTCATTTTTGCCATGTGGTCGTGCGTAATCACGTGATAATTACCAGTTGCAGTCACGAAAATATCTGCATGCTCTGCAGCGTAGTCCATCGTTACCACACGGTAGCCTTCCATTGCAGCTTGTAACGCACAGATGGGATCAACTTCGGTCACCCACACTTGGGCAGACAATGCGCGCAATGCCTGTGCGGAACCTTTACCTACGTCACCGTAACCAGCGACAACCGCCACTTTACCGGCAATCATTACATCAGTTGCACGTTTAATGGCATCCACTAAAGATTCACGGCAACCATAAAGATTATCAAATTTAGACTTGGTTACTGAGTCATTTACGTTAATTGCCGGAAAGGCCAATTTTCCTTCTTTATGCATTTGATACAAACGATGCACACCAGTAGTAGTTTCTTCAGTTACTCCAATGATTTTAGCTAAACGTGTTGAATACCAAGTAGGGTCAATTTTTAGTTTCTCCTTAATGGCATCAAACAGGCAGATTTCTTCTTCTGAAGTTGGATTAGCAACTACGGATAAATCTTTCTCAGCACGCGTACCTAGATGCAATAGCAATGTAGCATCGCCACCATCATCTAAAATCATGTTGGTAAATCTTTGTTTACCGTCCTCGCCATCTGTCCACTCAAAAATACGGTGAGTGTAATCCCAATATTCAGTCAGGGTTTCGCCTTTAATAGCAAAAACGGGTGTGCCACCTGCAGCAATCGCAGCAGCAGCATGGTCTTGTGTAGAGTAAATATTGCATGATGCCCAACGCACATCTGCGCCTAAATCTTTAAGCGTTTCAATCAGCACTGCGGTTTGAATCGTCATATGCAAACTACCGGTAATTCGCGCGCCTCTTAACGGCTGTAAGAGTGCAAATTCTTCACGAATCGCCATTAATCCCGGCATTTCAGTTTCAGCAATCGCAATTTCTTTACGACCAAATGTTGCCAAATTAATATCGGCAATCACATAGTCTTTGATGTCAGTCACAGTATTCATTATAAATTCCTTGAAGTGTGACCAGAAGGGAAAAGCTAGAATAAAAGACATATTGCAGAAGCAAGTAACGGCCTTTTTTCACCCAAATCCCGTGTCTGGCACGGTTTAAATTAGGTGAACGCCGTTACAAACTTTGATGAAGTTTGTAAACCGAGCCTGGGGTTTGCATGAAGCAAACCTCGCAACGTTCCTCGGTTAATTTAATACTACAGAAAACGCGATTATAATGAAATCAAAGCAATTGTCAAAAAATTATCGCAACAACGCTATGATTTCATTTGTTTTTTTACTTAACTACAATCCAGCAGCCGCTTTTAATGCGGCAGCCTTATCCGTAGCTTCCCAAGTAAATTCAGGTTCATCACGACCAAAATGACCATAAGCAGCAGTTTTGGTATAAATCGGACGCAATAAATCTAACATTTTAACAATGCCTTTCGGGCGTAAATCAAAATGTTCTAGCACTAGCCTTTTCAACAACTCGTCAGACACTTTACCAGTACCATAAGTTTCCACCATGACACTGGTAGGCTGAGCAACGCCAATGGCGTAGCTTACTTGCACCAAACAACGTGTTGCTAAACCAGCAGCTACAATATTTTTAGCCACATAACGACCAGCATACGCAGCGCTACGGTCTACTTTTGAAGGATCTTTACCTGAGAATGCTCCGCCGCCGTGTGGTGCCGCACCACCGTATGTGTCTACAATGATTTTACGGCCTGTTAAACCACAATCGCCTTGCGGACCGCCGATTACAAAGCGACCGGTTGGGTTAACTAAAAACTTAATATCCCCTTTGATTAACTCTTTAGGCAACATTGGCTTGATGATTTCTTCAATCGTCGCTTCACGAATCGCCTCTAAGCTCATTTCTGGCGAATGCTGCGTAGAAACCAATACCGTATCAATTTTGTAAGGTTTGCCATTCACATACTGCACAGTCACTTGCGATTTAGCATCCGGACGCAACCATGGCAAACGGCCATCTTTACGTAATTGTGCTTGGCGCTCCATCAAGCGATGGCTCAGCCAAATCGGCAATGGCATAAGTTGCGGTGTTTCGTCTACCGCATAACCGAACATTAAACCTTGGTCACCTGCACCTTGGTCTAGCGGATCATCATGTGCACCATCTACACCTTGTGCAATGTCTGGGGATTGTTTGTCATAAGCGACTAATACTGCACAACCTTTATAGTCAATACCATATTCAGTGTTGTCATATCCAATACGTTTAATAGTATCGCGTGCTACTTTGATGTAATCTACATTAGCTGTGGTGGTAATTTCACCAGCTAACACGACTAAACCAGTATTGGCTAGCGTTTCAGCGGCGACGCGCGCTGTTGGATCTTGAGTTAAGATAGCATCTAAAATACTGTCGGATACTTGATCTGCGAGTTTGTCTGGGTGACCTTCAGAAACGGATTCTGAAGTAAATAAATATTCGTTCATGGCCTGCCTTGGAAGAAAAAAGTTAGAAAAACACTTACTAAAGGCTGAAGTAAGCGTCAAAGAGTCGAAATTGTACACGAACTAAAACGTACACCAATAAAATTAACTTGTTAAAATAGCAAATTACTTTAATTGCAATATTACTTTTAAAATTTAACATCCTGAATTGGCTTGCCCACACGCATTAATATGTCTAAAACGTTATTAAAAATAATCGCTATGTTACCTTTGCCAATTATTCATGGCTTGGGCATCATCATCGGTTGGATTTCGTACTGGTCGGACAAGAAGTTCTCTCGAAGAGTTCGTAATAATCTACATAAAAGCAAATTAGCCCACACTTTAAAAGAACATAGGCGTTTAGTACGATTGAACGTGAACGAGACTGGCAAGGCCATTTTAGAAACACTGGCCATTTGGGTAAAATCAGAACGAAGCGTACTAAAATGGGTGAAGCATTGCAAAGGTTGGCATTATGTTGAAGATGCGCTAGCCGCAAAAAAAGGGATTATATTTCTAACGCCGCATTTAGGCTGTTATGAAATCTCTGCAAGATATTATGCAGCGAAACATCCGATGACTATACTATATCGCCCACCCCGAAAAAATTGGTTAAGTAGCATCATGGAAGATGGACGCCAACGCAGCAAAACTACGCTGGCGCCAACAAACTTAAGCGGCGTGCGTAGCTTGCTTAAAACCTTAAAAGCAGGGGAAGCTGTGGGTATATTGCCCGACCAGGTGCCCGATTTAGGTGACGGCGTATGGGCAACCTACTTTGATGAGCCTGCCTACACCATGACCTTGGTCAGTAAGCTAGCTGATGCAACGAACGCAACGATATTGTTGACTTATGGCGAACGCTTATCTTGGGGTCGTGGTTATTTCCTTCATATTGAGCCCTTGAGAACAGGCAATACCCCACAGGACATTAACAATGCAATTGAACATTTAGTGCGAAAAAAACCAGAGCAGTATCTTTGGAGCTATCAGCGATTTAAACAACCAAAATTATCTCGCGAAAAACGCGCTAAAATTAACACCGACTCCACCCTATAAAAATTACTTTGATTCAAAAAATGACACACACAATTCGCTTCAGCAAAATGCAAGGTGCAGGTAACGATTTTATGGTGATTGATGCGATTAATCAGTCTATCCATTTAACCGCTGAACAAATTAAAACCTTAGCGCATCGCCAATTTGGCATAGGGTTTGATCAACTTTTATTGGTAGAAACTTCAAAGGTTGCTGATTTTAAGTATCGTATTTTTAATGCCGACGGAAGCGAGGTTTCGCAGTGTGGTAACGGCGCGCGATGTTTCGTGCGTTTTGTTGTTGATCAACACTTGACCGAAAAACATGAGATTAGAGTTGAAACAGCCAGTGGCATTATTACGCCTAGACTAGAAAAAAATGGTTTGGTCACAGTGGACATGGGTGCGCCTATATTTTCACCTAATGAAATTCCGTTTATTGCTGATACCATCGCAACGACTTACTCACTGGATATGAACGGCCATGCTGTCGAGATTGCCGCACTTTCTATGGGCAATCCACATGCGGTGCAAATTGTTGATGATGTTGAAACCGCACCAGTGGTAGCACTTGGTAGCCAGATTGAATTACATTCGCGCTTTCCTGAGCGGGTGAACGCAGGCTTCATGCAAGTAATTGATCAACATCACATCAAATTAAGAGTATTTGAACGTGGCAGTGGAGAAACGCTCGCTTGTGGTACAGGCGCCTGCGCGGCGGTGGTCGCGGGGATTCAATTAGGTCAATTACAATCACCTGTGAAAGTATCTGCACACGGTGGCGAGCTACAGATTGCATGGCAAGGTGGCAGCTCGCCAGTAATGATGACTGGTCCAGCAGCGACTGTATTCACTGGCGAGGTAACGCTACCATTAGTAATGCAACAACAATAAGGATCACCATGCAAACAGATAATCAAACAGACAATTTAACGGCAAGCAACACGACCAAAGTCAACGAGATATCCACTGAGCAAGTCAGTGACTTTTTGCGCAGCCACCCACATTTTTTCGAAAAGCACGCGAGCCTACTCACTGAAATTTATTTGCCAAGCCCGCATGGCAATGGCGCAATATCGCTTGCTGAGCGTCAACAGCTAGCACAACGGGATAAAATTCGTGTGCTAGAAGTCAAATTGGCAGACCTGATCACATTTGCAGAAGAAAATGATGCGACCAGTGCAAAGGTACATGGTTTAAGTCTTAAATTAATTGCCAACAATACGTTTAGCGCGCTACAGCAGCTCATTAATGAAAGCATGCACCAAGATTTCGCAGTGACGCAGTCTACATTACACATCTGGTTGAAGCCCAGTGATAGCTTACTCGCACAAGAACCTGCTTTTACGGCATGCGATGAGGCTTTCAGCGAGTGGGCAATGACACTAAGCACACCTTTTTGCGGCACTAAACCTGCGTTAGTGGGTAATTTAGTTGCAGATAATCTACAATCGTTTGCATTTATTCCATTATTGAATAAATCTGATAAGACTACATTTGGCGTGCTGTTACTCGGCTCTGAACAGCCAAATCGCTTTAAAGAAAATATGGGCACCATGTATCTTGAACGTATTGGCGAACTTGTAAGTGCTGCACTAATCGCTTATTTGTAAGTTTTATTTGCAACGATAATTTAGTTAATCCGCTTTGAGTCAGCTTGATTTTTATCTTCAACATTTAACTTTTGAGCGTGGCTTAAGTGCACTGACATGCCAAAATTATGCAAGAGACATTAAATTATTAGAGTCTTTGGTTGAAGAGTCCTTAACTGAAAAAACTAGTTTAGAGCATCTTCAGAATGCACAGATTAGGCGCTTTATTGCAACGCTCAATAGTCGGGGACTTAGTGGGAAAAGCATTGCGCGTGCTCTATCTGCCTGGCGTGGTTATTATAACTACCTGATTCACCACCATGGCTTTACACAAAACCCCGTCATGGGTTTACGTGCCCCAAAATCGCCTAAAACTCTTCCGCAAGCGCTATCTGTTGATCAAGCCGTTAAGTTTGTGGATATTAAAGGTGATCAACTTTTAGAGCAACGTGACCACGCTATTTTGGAGTTATTTTATTCTTCAGGCTTACGTTTAGCTGAGCTGGTGAGCTTAGACATTGATATGCTGGATTTTTCTGAGGGTACAGTGACAGTAACTGGTAAAGGTAATAAAACCCGCATTATCCCTATGGGGAACCATGCGATAAGCGCAATGCAAACCTGGCTACACCGACGCATTGAAATCAGCATTGCCGAAACCAATCCAAAAGCAGTATTTGTCACGAAACAAGGCCGCAGAATTACACCGCGTGCTGTGCAATACCGCATTAAAGAATGGGCAATCAAGCAAGGGATTAACATCAATATGCACCCACATTTATTGCGTCATAGCTTTGCGAGCCACGTGCTACAATCCAGCCAGGATTTAAGGGCAGTTCAAGAAATGCTAGGTCATGCCAACATTAGCACCACGCAAATATACACACATCTTGATTTTCAACATCTTGCCACTATGTACGATAAAGCACATCCGCGCGCAAAGAAAAAATAGATACTTAGAATAGACGAACTGCTAAGCAATTAAATTAAAAAAACATCAATTTGTCATGCAAATAATTCAACATCACCTACCAACTGTTAAAAGGAAATATCATGGAACATACTTTACCTGCATTACCGTACGCTAAAACTGCTTTAGCGCCACACATTTCAGAAGAGACGCTAGATTTTCACTATGGTAAACATCACCAAACTTACGTGACAAACTTGAACAACCTAATTAAAGGTACAGAGTTTGAAAATCTAAGTTTAGAAGAAATCATCAAAAAATCTTCAGCTGGCATTTACAATAACTCAGCTCAAATTTGGAACCATACCTTCTTCTGGAGCAGCATGAAGCCTAATGGCGGCGGCGCTCCTACTGGTGCTCTAGCTGATGCAATCAACGCAAAATGGGGTTCATTTGATGACTTCAAAAAAGCATTTCAAGCTTCAGCAATAGGTAATTTCGGTTCAGGCTGGACATGGTTAGTGAAAAAAGCTGACGGCTCAGTAGATATCGTGAACATGGGGGCAGCAGGCACACCACTTACTACTGGCGATAAAGCATTATTAACGATTGATGTATGGGAACACGCTTATTACATCGATTACCGCAATGCGCGCGCTAAATTCGTTGAAGTGTTCTTAGCTTCGTTAGCCAACTGGGATTTTGCTAGTGCAAACTTTGCATAAGTAAATAATTGTTTCTGCATATTCAATACGAACTTTGTAGATTGCGATACGTAAAAGCCTTAGAGGAAACTCTAAGGCTTTTTATTTATCCAATTAACATAATAAAAGCAGGTTTAGAGTTTTGTTGAAAGACTACTTGCGGCTGTGGATTCAACCGGTCGATGCAACACAGGCTTTAAATCTCTCTGCTGGGGTCTCGTAAGCTAAAGTTTTACGAGGTCGTTCATTTAACTGTCGAGCCACTGCATTTAGTTTAGCTTGTGAGTGTAACGATA
>JANOHT010000058.1:0-20755 GCA_031406605.1 Methylotenera sp.
ACAACGCATTATCAGCTGGCATTTACCAACTGCTTTTTTAGCGGCGCTAGCATTTATTTCTTTAGGTTTTTATGTCATTGACCCTGCACATTTTGCCAGCCCACTGTTTCACCTAATGAGCGGCGCATCCATGCTATGTGCATTCTTTATTATTACCGACCCTGTGAGCGGCCCTACCACGCCACGAGGTAAGCTGTACTTTGCTGCCGGTGTTGGCATACTGACCTATTTGATTCGTGTGTACGGCGGCTACCCAGATGGCGTTGCCTTTGCGGTCTTACTGATGAATATGTGCGTACCTTTGATTGATGCCTACACACAGCCGCGCGTGTTTGGCCATAAAAAAAACTAACTTTAGAGCCTTAACTTACCATTCATTAATTTGCCATTCACCTAAAAATGCCAGAAAGTATTATCAAACATACCTTAAAAACTGCCATCACCATGATTGCTTTTGCATTTGTGGGCACAGCGCTACTGGCTTATGTGTTTGAAATCACACGTGCGCCGATTGAAGCCAGCGAGAAAGAAGCGCGTTTAGCACTATTTAAGCAAATTCTGCCTGAGCACGCTTACGATAATGATTTACTGAAAGATACCGTGCTAATAGCACCGAATGCATTATTAGGTAACGCATTACCAACTGAAGCTAACATTGCTAGAATCAGTAACAAAGCTGCAGGTGTAATATTAGAGGCGATTGCGCACGATGGTTATAGTGGGGATATTAAGCTGCTTATTGCGATTCGTGCTGATGGTTCGATTAGCGGGGTACGGGTATTGGCACACAAAGAAACACCTGGCCTGGGTGATTATATTGATATAGCGCGAGGCAATTGGATTAAGCTATTTAACGGTGAATTTTTAAGTAAAACTGCTGCCAAACAAGCAATTGAAACCGAGTGGCAAGTTAAAAAAGACGGTGGTAAATTTGATTATATGGTAGGCGCCACCATTACGCCGCGTGCGGTAGTAAAAGCGGTTTTTAAAGCGTTGCAGTTTTTTGAGGCTAACAAACAAATGCTTTTTGCTGATTCTAATACTGATAAGCTGCAAAAAGTGAAAGGATAAAATATGAGTAATATCTACAAAGAAATTACCATTAACGGTCTGTGGAAGCAAAATTCCGGCGTGGTGCAATTGCTCGGTTTATGCCCTACGCTAGCGGTCACCACTAATGCTGTAAATGGCCTAAGTTTAGGTCTAGCAACCGCATTAGTGATGGCAGCCGCAAATGGGGCAGTCTCTCCTGTGCGTAAACTCATCCCTAGTGAAATTCGTGTACCGGTGTTTATTCTAGTCATTGCCGCATTAGTTACGGTGATCGATATGTCTATCAATGCATTTGCACATCCGCTTCACAAGGTGCTAGGCATTTTTATTCCATTGATTGTGGTGAATTGCATCGTACTTGCGCGGGTAGAGTCTTTTGCTGCCAAAAATGCACCTGTGCCTTCAATATTAGATGGCTTCATGATGGGTACGGGATTGGCGTTAGTGTTGGGTTTACTTGGTGCGATTCGTGAATTAGTGGGTAAAGGCACATTATTTTCTGGCTTAGATTTAGTATTTGGCGCAGCCGCACAACCATTTATGCTGACCGTCATTCCTGATTATCATGGCTTTTTATTAGCCGTATTGCCACCAGGCGCCTTTTTAGGATTAGGCTCATTAATCGCAGTACGCAATTGGATTGAAATTAGAAATACAGCTAAAACCAATTCACCCACTCCATTACTTAATCCTTCATTAAGTCATTAAAGCTAATTTGCGCAGAAAATTCAGACAAAATAAATGAACGCTGAAAAACGCTATGAAATCTATCAACGCCTGAGTATTGCCATACCAAACCCCTCTACTGAACTCAAACATAGCAGTACGTTTGAACTGTTGATTGCGGTAATTTTATCAGCGCAATCGACTGATAAAGGGGTGAATCTAGCCACAGATAAACTGTATGCTGTAGCTAATACGCCTGAAAGTATCTTAGCATTAGGCATAGAAGGTTTAGAGCGCTATATTAAAACCATAGGCCTGTATCATGCTAAAGCTAAAAACGTATTGGCTACCTGCCAAATGTTAATTTCGCATCATGACTCAGAAGTACCCAACGCCCGTGCAGCCTTAGAAGCCTTACCAGGCGTGGGTCGTAAAACGGCAAACGTAATTTTGAATACCGCTTTTGGCGAACCTACTATTGCAGTGGATACGCATTTATTTAGACTAGGTAATCGCATTAAGCTTGCTACAGGTAAAACGGTATTAGAGGTCGAAAAAAAATACTTAAAAACGATTCCTAAAGAATTTATGCAAGATGCACATCATTTATTGATTTTACATGGCCGCTACGTTTGTATTGCCCGTAAACCTAAATGTGCAGAATGTTGTATTGAAGACTTGTGCGAATATGAGGCTAAAGAATACTAACCAAATACGATGTGAGCTCGAATCGATATAATCCAGCTCAACCCATATTAATTTAACTCAGGTCAAACAATGAAAGTTGCAACCAGCATAGTGTTAGGGCTTGAAGCCACACCAGCATTAGCGGCACAAGCTGTTACACAGGCAATGCATAAAGCTGGCATTACAACAGCAAATAGTGTGCTGCTATTTCTTACCTCTGAGTTCGCCAATAACCCACAAGCCGCAATTAAGGCAGCATCAAAAGCTGCTAACTGCACGCAAGTCATGGGCTGCTCTGCCACTGGGATTTTTACTGAAGAGGATTGGGTGCTGGATACGCCGGCAGCAGCAGCAATGGTTTTTGGCGATGACGTAAGCTTACAATTAGCCAAGTTTAATGACACACAACAACCTTTATTTACGCTTACCGCACCAAATGGGATTAACAGCACATGGTTAAATGATGGCAGCACACGCTATGGCGGTGTCTCTGGTGATGCAAATGGCCAAGGGCCATTTTCAGTATGGCAGAATGCCAAAGGTGATGTGAGTGGTTGTGTCGACGCTTTTTTTACGCATGTGAAAGTAGCAACGAAAGCTTCTCATGGTCTAGCAATCATCACCAAGCCAAAAAAAATTCATCAAGTAGACGGTTACGACATAACACTGATTGATAATAAAGCACCATTAATTGCATTGAAAAAAGCTTGGAAGAAACATAGTAAAAGTGATGACCATATCCCACTGCACCTAATCATGGCAATTTACGCCAAAAATACTAAGGCCATTAATACTGGCGAATTTAACCAAACCAGTGTGATTAGTTATGATGAAGACAATGGCAGCATTACCCTGGCGCAACCATTAGAAACTGGGCAATTTTTGAGCTGGGGATTCCGCGATAAAACGTTAGCCGAAGCTGATTTAACACTAGTAGGTAACCAGTTAATGGAGGAGTTAGACGCTATTCCGGATTTTGGCCTGCTAATTTCCTGTTTAGGTCGTGGCCCTTATTTTTACGGCGGCATTGACCGTGATTTGAACGTATTAACCCAACGATTCCCTAACATGCCATTATTAGGTTTTTACGGTAATGGTGAAATTGCCTCAATTGGTGGTACAAATCAATTGCTACCCTACTCTGCAGTACTTAGTCTATTTGCAGAAAATTAAAAACTTATATAAAAAATCAGTCTCTATATCCCCATAAGCCCTTACAACGAATAAGTCTGTATAACCAATGAGTCTTTATAACCCCAGTCGCGACCAAGCCCGTCAATTTTTATTTGATGCTTGGGCAAAATTTAAACAACAAGTAGCATTAACTGATTTGGAAAAAATCGCGGTTGAAGTGATACAGATGCATCCTGAATATCACGCAGTATTAGATTCACCTGAGCGTTATATGCATCAGCAGTATTTTCCTGAAATGGGCGAAACTAATCCATTTTTGCATTTAAGTTTGCACATTTCTGTCATTGAGCAAATTAGCATTAACCAACCTATCGGTATTACACAGGTTTATGATAAATTATTGCAACAATACAATGATAAGCATAAAGCACAGAATGATTTACTTGAGTGCCTTGCCGAAACCATTTGGCTATCACAACGAAACAATACGCCTTTAGATAGTGAAAGCTACTTAAACCTGCTAAAACAAAAATTGGCTTAAACCAACACTGGGTAAATGCAATGGCGCAAAATGTTAACGATTGGCTCAACGAGCATGGCGATTATCTCTATCGGTTTGCATTAGCCAGGCTACGCAACCCGCATCAGGCAGAAGACGCAGTGCAAGAAACCATGCTCGCTGCCATTAAAGGCAATAGTTTTGAAGGCGAATCTTCAGCGCGTACCTGGCTCACAGGCATACTCAAACATAAAATTATTGACCTGCAACGTAAACAAATTAGGGAACAACCACTCTCTGATTTAATTGACTTAGATGCATCAGACACCAGTATGGACGATTTTTTTGACCAGCAAGGACACTGGTTGGAGAAACCTCAAGAGTGGGAAATGCCCGATAATGCGCTCGAGCAAAAACAATTTTTAGGTGTATTAAGTAACTGTATAGACAAGCTTCCAGCAAAGTTAGCCGCACTTTTTATGATGCGAGATGTGCATGAAATTGAAAATGAAAATATTTGTAAGGAACTCGACATTACCGCGACCAATGCTTGGGTGATGTTATACAGAGCCCGAATGGGATTAAGAAAATGTCTGGAAATGAATTGGGTAACGGGATAAAGAAAGGGAAATTCATGCTCTCATGTAAACAAGCAAGTCAGTTGATTTCACAGTCTTTAGACCTTCAGTTATCTTTGTCGAACCGCTTGCAATTAAGATTACATCTTTTTGTTTGTAACGCATGTACACGATTTAATTTTCAATTGAATCAATTACGTGTTGCGGTTCGTCGTATAAGACAAGACACAGAAAATGACAGTACTGTACAACTTCCATTAGATGCGAAAGCAAGAATTGCTAATGGCATTAACAGTGCAATTGAATCTAAAAACCATTAAGTTTCGTATACACCATAGCATTAGAACCATTTCATTCAGTTCAAATTTATTTATAGAGGATTTACCATGAACAATACTCAAAAAACAATCGCACTAGCTATCAGTGGTGCATTCGCTTTATCAATCGCAGCAACTTCAGTGAGTGCAGCAGAAAATCCATTTACATTAAAAACACTTTCTACTGGCTATCAAGTTGCAGACCACCACGAAGGTGAAAAAATGAAAGACGGTAAATGTGGTACTGGTAAATGTGGTTCAAGCAAAAACGCTGAAAAAGCACACGAAGGCTCATGCAGTGCTGATAAAGCTAAAGAAGGTTCATGTAGCGCAGATAAAATGAAAGAAGGCTCATGCAGTGCTGATAAGGCTAAAGAAGGCTCATGCAGCGCAGATAAAAAATAAGTAAATATTGATCGACAAACGCTAGATTTCTCATATGACATTAAATACACATGAAAAATCTAGTATTCATGGTGTGGGTTTGGGGTTAAAGCGCGAGCTGATACCTCAAATCCAAACTGCCTTCGGGCAATCTAATATTGCTAATATTAATTTTGTAGAAATAGCACCAGAGAATTGGATTAACGCAGGTGGCAAAGCCGCAACCCAATTAGATTGGTTTGCAGAGCGCTACCCGATTGCCTGTCACGGTTTGTGTTTATCACTGGGTGGCTTAAGTCCTATCAACGAAGTTTTTTTACGGCAAGTCAAAAAATTTCTTCATCAGTACAATATTCCGCTTTACACAGAACACTTAAGCTACGCAACTGATGGCTACAAAGGCCAGCAAGGCTATTTATATGATTTACTGCCAATTCCATTCACTGAAGAAGCGGTACATTATGTAGCAAAGCGCATAAGGCAAACGCAAGATATCTTAGAACAACGTATCGCCATAGAGAATACTTCGTTTTATGTGCAGGCGCCAATCTCCACAATGGATGAACTGACTTTTCTTAATGCAGTTTTAACAGAAGCCGATTGTAATTTACATCTAGATATTAATAATATTTATGTGAATAGCGTGAATTTTGGCTTTGACGCCCATGAGTTTCTACGTGGCATTCCAGGTAAACGTATTGTTTATAGCCATGTGGCAGGGCATTACAAAGAAGCGCCAGACTTATTGGTAGATACACATGGTGAAGACGTGATTGATCCGGTATGGGAGTTACTGGCGCATGCTTATCAACTATTTGGCACTTTCCCCACATTGCTGGAGCGTGATAATAATATACCGCCGCTTAATTTACTAATGCGTGAGATAGACAAGATTGCCGGTTTTCAAATGCAATATTCACGAAAAGAGCATGCTCAAAAGAATGTTAGCAATTATCAATTAAATCAAAAAGTGATCGCTTAATTGCATTAATAGTCTATGGAAAAAGAGTTACCAAGTTTTCAGCGTTACCAGCTAGCATTTACGGCTCATCTTCGCGATCCGCTACATCAGCCAAAACCCAAAAATGCAGCCGCTAGAGGTATCGCGGTATACAAAGAGATTGTATTTAACAACCTCTTTGAGTCTATTTCAGCCTGTTTCCCAGTAGCTCAAAAAGTTTTAGGTAAACGTGCTTGGTTGAATCTAGTGCGTAGTTTCTTGCGAGAGTACTCGGCTAACACGCCAATTTTCCGTGAGATTCCAGAAGAGTTTCTCAGTTTTTTATCTATACAAACTAAGTTAACTAGTACAAACCTGCCGCCTTATTTGTTTAGCCTGTGTCATTACGAATGGGTAGAATTGGCAGTTTCGTCTCAAGCAGTTTCTTCGCAGACTGATGATGCTTCAGTTGGCGTGCATACTGTAGAAGATTTACTAGTGCATCAACTTGCCTTTACGCCGACCATGCAATTACTCAATTACGATTACGCAGTACAAAAAATTTCACCCCGAAATAAACCTAAAGGAAAAGTCAGTACACAACTTTTGGTGTATCAGAATGCAGAATTTATCGTGAAATTTGTGGAATTGAACCCTGTGACTTACAGGCTAATTGAATTACTACAACAGAAAAATACAACAGGTAAACAAGCACTTACTATAATCGCCAATGAGTTAAATCACCCGCAGCCTGAAGTCATTATTGAGTTTGGTATGACTATTTTAGAAGACTTAAGCAATCAAAACATCATACTTGGCGTATTGAAACCTAATTTAAAAACTGACAATTAATATAGACTAATCGTCAAAATTTGCTTCCTGCAACTGACGTTCTTCAATCTCAATCAGCAAGTTTTTTTGCTGATCTTGACCCATATCCCACCAGCCTTGAATTTCATCAATCGTGCGATAACATCCTGCACACAAGCCACTTAAATCATCAATTGCACATACACCAATACAAGGTGATTTAATTTCTTGCTGCAGGTTGCTAGACATACTTATACCATTCAAAAAATATTAACTTAAATACTGGTTAACTTAACGCACCGTGGCATTGCTTATACTTTTTGCCTGATCCACAAGGGCATGGATCATTACGACCAGCCTTAACACCGGCACGTACTACAGGTGTAGTTGATAAAGTCTCTTGGCCATCTTCTGCTACAGGCGCAGCTAGCGCTTCATTATAGTCTGCATGTTGATACTGCACGTTATCCACGCTAACAGGTTTTTCAACCGCCTCAACATCGGCCTCTGATTTCACTTGCACTAACATTGTGACTTTGGTCACTTCACTTTTTACCGTGTTCAGTAGACCTTCAAACAACTCAAATGCCTCGCGTTTATATTCCTGCTTAGGATTTTTTTGCGCATAAGAGCGTAAATGAATCCCTTGGCGTAGATGATCCAGCGCGGCTAAATGCTCACGCCAATGATTGTCCAAGCTTTGCAACATGACCGAACGCTCAAATTGGCGCATGATATCAGGACTGGCTTGCTGCTCTTTAGCAACATAAGCGCTATCAGCAGTTTCTAAAATACGCTCACGTATGGTTTCTTCATGTAAATCTGGATTATCTTCGAGCATCTTTTGTAACGGCAGATCTAAACCAGCATCAGCTTTCAGTTCTTTTTCTAAACTCGGGATATCCCATAGCTCTTCAACACTGTCTGGTGGAATATGTGTGGCAATCATGCTAACCAGTACATCATCACGCATCGCTTTAATAGTGTCGCCGATGTCCACCGCTTCAAGTAAGTCGTTGCGTTGCTCGTAAATCACTTTACGTTGATCATTCGCCACATCATCATATTCAAGCAATTGCTTACGAATATCAAAGTTGCGGCCTTCTACTTTACGCTGTGCATTTTCAATCGCACGGGTTACCCATGGATGCTCAATCGCTTCACCATCTGGCATTTTTAGCTTTTCCATAATCGCTGAAACGCGATCTGATGCAAAAATTCTCAGTAACTGATCTTCCAATGACAGATAAAAACGGCTTGAACCTGCATCACCCTGGCGACCTGCTCGACCGCGCAATTGATTATCTACACGACGCGACTCATGGCGCTCAGTACCGATAATATGCAAACCGCCGGCAGCTAATACGCCATCATGCCTCACTTGCCAATCTGCTTTGATTTTAGCAATACGTGCTTTTTTCTCTTCATCACTTAATGCTGTATCCGCTTCAATCAAGGCAACATCGGGTTCAGGGTTGCCGCCCAATACAATATCCGTACCACGACCTGCCATGTTGGTTGCAATGGTAATCACACCAGGCTGCCCTGCTTGCACGATAATTTGAGCTTCACGCTCGTGCTGCTTGGCATTAAGCACTTGATGATCTAATTTAGCTTCATTCAATAATTTAGAAATCAACTCTGAATTTTCAATTGAAGTGGTACCCACCAACACCGGCTGTCCACGGCTTTGACATTCTTTAATGTCTAAAATAACGGCTTCATATTTCTCGCGTGCTGTACGATAGACTTTATCCATCGCATCTTTACGTTGCATAGTGCGATGCGTAGGTACGACCACTGTTTCTAACTGATAAATCTGGTTAAATTCATAAGCCTCAGTATCTGCCGTACCTGTCATGCCAGATAACTTGGCATACATACGGAAAAAGTTTTGGAAAGTAATGGAAGCCAGCGTTTGATTTTCTTTTTGAATCTCAACGCCTTCTTTTGCCTCCACAGCCTGATGTAAGCCATCAGACCAGCGACGACCTGGCATCATACGGCCAGTGAACTCATCAACAATAGTAATTTCACCATCGCGCACTACATAATGTTGATCTTTATGAAACAGGTTGCGCGCACGTAGAGAAGCATAGAGATGATGCACTAAGGTAATGTTAGCAGCTTCATACAAGCTAGATCCTTCTAACAACAAACCAGACTCAGCCAGTAAGGCTTCAGCATGTTCATGTCCCTCTTCAGACATCACGACATTTTGCCCTTTTTCATCTACCCAAAAATCGCCTTCACCTTCTTCTTCAGTTTGTGCGATTAACTTCGCCGCGACACCATTGATTTGATTATAAAGCGCAACGCTATCATCTGCTTGCCCAGAAATAATCAGCGGTGTACGTGCTTCATCAATTAAAATCGAATCGACTTCATCAATCAACGCATAATTCAAGCCGCGTTGCACACGTTCTGCTGCGCTATACACCATATTGTCACGCAGGTAATCAAAACCATACTCGTTGTTGGTACCGTAAGTAATATCAGCCGCATAAGCTGCACGCTTAGCCTCGGTAGGCATTTGTGATAAGTTGATACCGATGCTTAAGCCCAAAAACTGATACAGGCGCCCCATCCACTCAGCATCACGTTTGGCTAAGTAGTCATTCACGGTAATTACATGAACGCCTTTGCCAGTAATTGCATTCAAATAAGTTGGCAATGTTGCTACTAAAGTTTTACCTTCACCAGTACGCATCTCAGAGATTTTTCCTGAGTGCAGTACCATGCCGCCAATGAGCTGCACATCAAAATGACGCATACCTAATATACGGTGGCTACCTTCACGCACTACTGCAAAAGCTTCCGGCAACAGCGCATCTAACGTTTCACCGTTAATATAACGCTGCTTAAACTCTTCAGTTTTTGCTTTAAGCGCTTCATCACTCAAAGCTTGCATCGCTGGCTCTAAGGCATTAATTTGATGCACTTTCTGTGCATATTGTTTAACCAGCCTATCATTACGGCTACCGAATAATTTTTTGAACAACGTGGATATCATGAAATGAGCGACTTTCCGTTTTAAGGATAAAAGACTATTTAATTAGAGGTTATTAAATGCTTAAGATTGTTAGTATAGAGTCTAGTTTAATACTTTATTTTTAGTGCTTAGTGTAACGTGGGGCTAATTTTCATCTATTCAACTGCTGGCTTTAAGATATTGCCTAGGATCTAAAGCATTACCGTTAAGCCTGATTTCGTAATGCAAATGCGGACCAGTAGAACGGCCTGTACTGCCGACTTCAGCGATTTTTTGCCCTTTTTCTACCCTATCACCCACTTTAACCACAAGTAGTGAAGCGTGTGCATAACGTGTTTCTAAACCAGAACCATGATCAATCTTTACGATTTTACCATAATCAGGCGTTTGCTCGGCTGTCGAAACGATGCCGCCTGCCGCCGCGTAAATCGGCACACCTGTCGAAGCCGTAAAATCCAAGCCTTCGTGAAAGGCTTTATGTCCATTAAATGGATCTAATCGCCAGCCGAAACTAGATGAATTAAAAGCAGCCTCAATTGGACTGCTATTAGGTAGCATGTCTTTTAACACGCTTTGCTGCAATAATTTTGCTTCCAAGTTACTGAGATAGTCAGTATCAAACTCAATTTTTACTAATAATTCAGCAATTTTTTTCTGTAGATCAGCTTCAGATAAAGGTGAATCGAGCACTAAAGGTCCTCCACGATTAGCAGCATCGGGCTTAACAGTGGGCAATTTTTGCGCTGCCGCGTTATTAGGTACTTCTTTTTTCTCACCCGCAAGCTTAGATAAACGTTCACTTTGCGCATCTAGTCGCATAATACGTGCTTGCATTTCGCCTAGCTGTATAGCATAAGCATCAAGATGTTTTTGTGGATTATTAAAAGAGAATTTAAGGTGTGAAGGAATCAAAGACTTCACCCCCTGTTGCGTAGATGAGTCCTGTGGCACAATCAGCAATAGCGTAAGTAACACTGGTAATAGTATCAGAGCAAGTGCGATGATACTGACTTGCAGCACTGACAGCGTTTTTGCTTTCGCCATATTATTTGAGATAAAGATGATATTCATAGTATTCCTAACTACCGCTGACAAACTTAGCCACTCTTGCAAACCATGTTTCCCTTGCAAGCCAAGTAACATCAACCATACAAACTAACATGCGCCAATTTAACTCGCTACTTACGCAACCTGAACTCAATGCGCTTAATGCATACAGTAAAGAAACTCAGGTTGCCCAAGAAATTTGGACAACGATAGCACCTGATAACTTGGCTAAATTTAGCCATGCCAGCAGCATTAAAAACCAACAACTCACGATATTTGCGGACAATAACGCAGTCGCTGCAAAAATTAAGCTTTTTATCCCTAGTTTATTGATTAAACTAGAAAACCAAGTGTTAAATTCAGAAAAGCAGGTTCACGAAGTTACTTCAATTCGGGTGAAAGTGCAAGTGAAATCTACCCCGCAAATCAAGCCTAAAGTCATTAAAAAACTGAGCGCTCAAGCCGCAACCGACCTTAATCTATTAGCAAAAAAATTAGCTGGTACCGCACTCGGTGACGCGCTGGCTAGATTAGCTACAAAAGCTGATTAAAAAACAAATCCCTCAAGCTACCGCATTCTAGCTGGATTTACTTACACCTCAGCTGCCTGAAACACTCATATAATTAGCTGTTGTTAGCCTTGCTTAATAGTGCAATAATGAGTCCGCGTTACAAATTATTTACAATATTTTATAGTTTGTAACAAATTTTGTTTCATTAAAATCTGGGGAAATTTAAGTTAAAAATCAAAGGTAATAATCACAACAAAGGTTTAACAAAATATTATTCAATATTTAGATTTAGTACTTGGTTTGGTTTGGTTTCAATTCACACTAGTTTTATTTGATCGTTTTACAGAATCACTCATGTAACGTATTTATAAAAATTTAGATAGGGAGAAGTCATGTCAGTCGAACTAATGATTGCCATTGGCGCTGCTGTGCTAGCGGTGCTGTATGGTGCAATAATGAGTAAGTGGATTTCAGGTTTACCAGCAGGCAATGCGCGTATGCAAGAAATTGCCAGCGCAATTCAACAAGGGGCAGCAGCTTATTTAGCCCGCCAATACAAAGCCATCACCATTGTTGGCGTTATTCTAGCCATATTAATCGGTATATTTTTAAACGTAACGACAGCTATTGGCTTTGTGATTGGCGCAGTGTTATCTGGTGCTTGTGGCTTCATTGGCATGAATGTCTCAGTAAAAGCGAATGTACGTACTGCACAAGCCGCCACTAAAGGTATAGGCCCAGCACTGGATGTCGCATTTAAAGGTGGTGCTATCACTGGTATGCTTGTGGTTGGCTTAGGTTTACTTGGTGTGGCTGGTTTTTATGCCTTTTTAGGTGGTGAAAAAGCGACTGACTTAAATCCACTTATCGGTTTGGCATTTGGTTCTTCTCTCATTTCAATTTTTGCGCGCTTAGGTGGCGGCATTTTCACTAAAGGTGCGGATGTAGGCGCTGACCTAGTAGGTAAAGTAGAAGCGGGTATCCCTGAAGATGATCCTCGTAACCCAGCGGTGATTGCTGACAATGTAGGCGATAACGTGGGTGACTGTGCCGGCATGGCGGCAGACTTGTTTGAAACATACGCAGTGACCTTAATTGCCACCATGGTATTAGGTAGCTTACTCATTACCACTGCCGGCGCCAATGGCATAATTTACCCCCTCATGTTGGGCGCGGTATCTATTGTTGCTTCCATCGTAGGTTGCTTCTTTGTTAAGGCATCAGCAGGCATGAAAAATGTAATGCCTGCGCTTTATAAAGGTTTGGCTGTTGCTGGCACCTTGTCACTTGCAGCATTTTACTTTGTAACCATGAAAATGTTCCCAGAAGGCTTAATGGCAGGGGATTTAGTCATCTCAGCCAATCAGCTATTTGGTGCATGTGCGGTTGGCTTAGTGCTTACGGCAGCCCTCGTGTGGATTACGGAATACTACACAGGCACTGATTACGCACCTGTTAGACACGTGGCACAAGCTTCAACTACTGGTCATGCGACTAACATCATTGCTGGTATCGGCATCTCAATGAAATCAACCGCTTGGCCAGTGCTTTCAGTTTGTTTGGCTATTTTCGTATCGCATCATCTAGGTGGCTTGTATGGCATTGCCATTGCTGCGACCTCTATGTTGAGCATGGCAGGTATCGTGGTAGCTTTAGATGCTTATGGCCCGATTACTGATAACGCAGGCGGTATTGCAGAAATGGCTGGCTTGCCGAAAGAGGTGCGCGATGTGACTGACCCATTGGATGCCGTTGGCAACACCACTAAAGCGGTTACTAAAGGTTATGCCATTGGTTCTGCCGGTTTAGCTGCACTGGTATTATTTGCCGACTATACGCACAAATTACAAGGTGCCGGCATTGATGTTAAGTTCGACCTGAGCGACCCGATGGTGATTATTGGTTTGTTTATCGGCGGTTTAATTCCATTCTTGTTCGCCGCAATGGCAATGGAAGCAGTAGGTCGTGCAGCTGGCGCCGTGGTAGAAGAAGTCCGCCGCCAGTTCCGCGACATTAAAGGCATTATGGATGGCACTGGTAAGCCAGAATATGGCAAAGCAGTAGATATGCTCACTACCGCAGCCATTAAAGAGATGATGATTCCATCATTATTACCTGTAGCAGTACCAGTGGCAGTAGGCTTGATACTCGGTCCAGTCGCGCTTGGTGGTTTACTCATGGGGACGATTGTGACTGGATTATTTGTTGCTATATCCATGTGTACAGGTGGCGGCGCTTGGGATAATGCAAAAAAATATATTGAAGATGGCAACCACGGCGGCAAGGGCTCAGATGCACATAAAGCCGCTGTGACTGGCGACACTGTAGGCGACCCTTACAAAGATACAGCTGGCCCTGCAGTAAATCCGTTGATTAAGATTATTAATATCGTGGCATTACTCATAGTGCCACTGTTGCATTTGTAATCTGTATTAATTAGCAATAAAAAAGACGGCCTAGGTCGTCTTTTTTATTGCTATAAAGAGATGTTAACTAACCGGTATTCCTTAGCCCAGCAGCTATGCCATTAATAGTAAGCTGTATGGCCAGTTTGAGTTTCTCATCCGTTTCGCCACCGCGGTAGCGTTTAATCAACTCAACCTGTAAATGATTTAACGGATCCAGATAGGGCAAACGATTTCTGATGGAGTTGGCTAATGCGGGGTTGCTACTTAAGCGCTCAGTACTCCCTAAAAGTAGGTTAAGTGCCTCCGTAGTAAGTGCATACTCTCGCTCTATCCTGCTGAAAATAGACTCTCTCAATTCTTTATCGGTAACTAAATGGGCATAATGGCGTGCAACGACTAAATCGGTTTTTGCTAACACCATATCTACATTCGCAATCAGCGTTTTAAACAGCGGCCAGCTTTCTAACATGTCTCGCAGAGTATTGGTACGTGCTTCCGTCAGGTACTCATCCGTATTCAAATACTGATGAATCGCACTACCTAGACCAAACCAGCCGGGTAACAGCAATCGGCTTTGACCCCATGAAAAGCCCCAAGGAATCGCGCGTAAATCTTCAATCCTGCTGGTAGATTTTCTGGCAGCCGGGCGACTACCGATGTTTAACTCAGCAATTTCTGAAATGGGGGTAGCACTAAAAAAATACTCTGCAAAGCCTGGCGTTTCGTATACTAAGCTACGATATGTTGTCATCGCGGTCGTCGATAAGTCTTCCATTACTGTCTCAAACACACGGTGTTTTGTACTTCCCAGTGAATTTTTGGGCAATAGTGTAGCGTCTATTGTAGCCGCTATAAGCGTTTCTAGATGTTGCCTGCCCACCTTGGGGTCAGAGTACTTGTTCGCAATAATCTCACCCTGCTCAGTTAAGCGTATCTGGCCATCCACCGTACCATGCGGCTGTGCCATAATTGCCTGATACGTAGGGCCGCCACCGCGACCCACGGTGCCGCCACGCCCATGAAATAATCGCAGTTTAATTTTCGCCTGCCCAAACAACTCCACCAGCGAAACTTCAGCTTTATAAAGCTCCCAGTTAGAAGTGAGGAAACCGCCGTCTTTGTTACTATCAGAATAACCTAGCATGATTTCTTGCTCATTACCTTGATTGCGTAACACGTATCTAATACCGAGCAAACTTAAAAACCGCCCCATAATCATGGGTGCATGGCGCAAATCTGCAATGGTTTCAAACAGAGGCACGATATTGAGGTCTAGTTGAATTTTTTGAGAACCCCACACCCCTCTTAACATGCCAGTTTCTTTTTGCAGTAATGCGACCTCAAGTAGATCAGAAAGCGTTTCAGTATGTGAAATAATGTATTGTCGTACCGTGCGATTGCCAAAGCGTTTACGCATTTGACGTGCTTTATTAAGCACATCAATTTCGCTATGCACCAGTTCGGAATATTGCTGGTAAGGCGAGAATAATAAGCGCGGCTGCTTGAGCTCATCTAACAAGGTCTGAATTTTTTCTTCTTCAAGCAGTTCATCATAATTAAAGTCATATCCCGCTTTGTGAAACAATTCTTTAATGACAGCCTCATGCACATCAGAAGACTGGCGGATATCAATAGTTGCAAGATGAAATCCGAATGTTTCAATCGCCTTGGTCAGCTTACCTAAGCGCGGATAGATTAAGCTTTCACCGCCATACTCTTTAAGAGAATCGACCAACACATTCAAACTCGCTAACAATTCATCTGAGTTTGCATAAATTTTGGCATCCTGCCTAGCATCTCGCAATTCTAGCTGTGGAAGCAATTGCTTTGCCGTAGCGACTAACCTGTCATATATACCATTCAAGGCAAGCCGATAAGGCTCATCCATACGATGTGGGGATTGATCTAGTGATAACTTAGCCATTTCCAATACTTCTGGGTTAACACCAATTAAACGTGTAGAAATTGAGAGTTCACGCCGTAAAGCATCTAATTCTTTCAAATAAAACATAAACGCAGTCGCACTTTGCATACCGACAGCTTGTGTCAATGTTGTACCATTCACAAATGGGTTGCCGTCGCGGTCACCGCCTATCCAACTACCCATATGCAAAAAGCTTGGCAGCTGATAAGGTTTATCTAAATCTTGTGCATATTGCTTATTAATATCCCGCTCTAAATCTTGCAGGATTTCAGGAATCACTTCTAGAAAAGTAGTCTTGTAATAGCTCAAGGCATTTTCAATTTCATTGGCTACCGTGAGTTTAGAAAAACGTAAAATCCGGGTTTGCCACAGTGAGCAAATGGCACCTTGAATTAACAAACCATTATGCTCAAGCTCTCTTTTCGATATTAACGTCGCGCGCTCTGCCAGCAAAAATGATAGATTATGCTCAATATCCAAAATACTTTTACGCTGCACTTCAGTTGGGTGGGCTGTTAATACTGGTGACACTAGTGCGTCTTTGAAAAATATTTCAATAGTCGCAAAAGGCAAGTTCTTACTTGCAATTTCGTCCACTGAATAAGCCAACATACCCGGTGCAAGATTATCTTCATTTAGCCGTGCCTGTTGGTGCGCAAACAAGTCTTCAGCAATATTCACCAAATGTTTAAAATAGCTAAATGCTCGCACCACCGAAATTGTTTGTTGAGGTGTAAGATTTTTTAACAGTTTTTCAAGTAAAAGTGTAGCGTCCTGGTCATTCTCTCGATGAAACTTAATGGCTGCCTTGCGTATATTTTCGATGAGATTAAACGTGGCCTCACCATCCTTAAACAATATAGTCTCGCCTAGCAATTGCCCTAAATAACGAATATTTGCTTTCAAACCCTGCTGTAATTTATGTTGTGCGTCATCCATGAGAAACATCACTTTTTGAGATTTATGATTACATCAAGCAACAATTACACCACTCGCCTACAACCCTTAACACATAAGCTTCTATGGCTTTATCACATTAATATCATGTAAATATTTCTCTTAATGTGCACAAGTTTTGTGCACATTAATATTAGATGGGTACTAAAAGACTGAATTCAGTTCAAATCTTAATTAACAGGATACGGCTGCATTAATCATCAAAAATGACCATTCACTAGTCAGTTATAATGGCCATCAGTTTTGAACAATACGCGTGTATTCATTACATTATCTAATATTCTGTTATCACATGCATTTAGTGGGAGTCATCAATGTTAAAACACTCTGAGTACCATCGCTCACACCGCATTGGCTGGCTACGTGCCGCTGTCATGGGCGCTAATGATGGCATTGTATCGACAGCAAGTTTGATTATTGGCGTTGCTTTCGCGAACACTACGCATGAAACGATACTTTTAACTGGCGTAGCTGGCTTAGTGGCTGGCGCGATGTCGATGGCGGCAGGCGAATATGTTTCAGTGAGCTCTCAAGCAGATACTGAAGCAGCAGATTTAGGGAAAGAACGTTTGGAGTTAGCCACTGACCATGAGAACGAATTAAAAGAACTCACTCAAATTTACATAACACGTGGTTTAAAACCCGATTTAGCACACCAAGTAGCAATAGAACTTACAGCGCATGATGCACTTGGCGCACATGCCAGAGATGAGCTAGGTATTGTAGAAATGACTAATGCGAGGCCAGTGCAAGCTGCAATCGCATCGGCAAGCACCTTTGCAATTGGTGCAGTATTGCCATTGATCGTAGTGTTAATCGCACCTAAAGCATTTACTGTTCATTATGTAGCTGTGATGTCACTTGCTTTTCTAGCGGCTCTAGGCGCTTTAGCTGCGAAGGCAGGGGGAGCTAACGTTTGGATCGGCACGGCACGCGTGGCTTTCTGGGGAGTACTTGCAATGGCGGCAACCGCAGGTGTTGGGAGCCTATTTGGGGTTGCTGCTGCTTAAAACGACATCTATTAACAATAAAAAAGGCAGCTTCCGCTACCTTTTTTATTATTATGGTTTCAATCATTAAGCCTTATATTTAAGCAAATAATTACTCAAAATTAAAATTTGGCGCAACGCTTAAAATGCAGGTTTTACCTTAGCATTATTGTAGTTTTCCACACCTTCTAAAATTTCTTTTTTCGCTTGGTCAATATCACCCCAGCCATTGATTTTTACCCATTTGCCTTTGTCTAAATCTTTGTAATGTTCAAAGAAATGAGAAATCATATTCAAACGCCAATCTGACACGTCAGTATGTGCTTTCAAATGACCATATAAACCACAGACTTTCTCAACTGGCACTGCTAATACTTTTGCATCAAGCCCTGCTTCATCTTCCATGAGCAAAACACCTAATGGACGGCAACGTACCACTACACCTGGAATCAATGGCACTGGCGTCATGACCAATACATCAACAGGGTCGCCATCGTCAGCCAATGTATGTGGCACATAACCATAGTTGGTGGGATATTGCATTGCAGTACCCATAAAACGGTCTACAAAAATTGCGCCGCTTTCTTTATCCACTTCATACTTGACTGGGTCGCCCTGCATTGGGATTTCAATAATCACATTGAAATCATTAGGGACATCCTTACCGGTTGGCACTTGGTTTAACGACATGACTTAATTCCTAGGTAATAAAACGATATAAAAAATCTGGTTAATTTTGAACCGTGATTATAGCAAGCCAATAGAAAAAGCATACCAATGGCTTACAACTAAATTGTGGCCTGCACCTGCTCACGACAATGCTGAATAATGTGCTTGGGTATAAATAGCAATGCGATATAAACCAGTGCGGGAATAATCACAACTTCATCTAGCTGCCCTAGTACAGGAATAAAATCAGGAATGAGGTCAAAAGGTAGCAATAGATAGCCAACCGCCAAACCTAAAAAAAACTTAGCTATCCATGGTGTTTCAGGATGCTTAAGAACCAACCGATATACTGCAAACTCTTGTTTAAGATGCTTAGATAAAGACTTTAATTTTTCTAACACAGTATAGGTAAGCCTAAAGTTTAATTAATCTATGAAATTAGCAAGTATCTTAAGGTTAACTCTTAACCGACCTTTAAAGGTTGACCCGTGAGCCGCTCAAAAGCTTCCATGTATTTCTCGCTGGTTTTTTGTGCTACGTCTGTTGGTAATGCCGGCGCCGGCGCTGTCTTGTTCCAGCCTGTACTTTCCAGCCAATCGCGTACAAACTGCTTGTCATAACTGGGCGGATTGCTTCCCACCGCATAGCTATCTGCAGGCCAGAAGCGTGAAGAATCTGGTGTCAATACTTCATCCATCACATGCAAAATGCCATCTGCATCTAAACCAAATTCAAACTTAGTATCGGCGATAATGATGCCGCGAGTCAGTGCATACCCCGCAGCCTGTTCATATAGCGCAATCGCTGCTTTGGCTACCTGCGCGGCCATCTCTACACCGATTAAGTCTGCTGTTTGTTGTAAGGTGATATTTTCATCATGCTCACCTACCGCCGCTTTGCTTGACGGTGTAAACAATGGTGCTGGTAACTTAGATGCTTCTTGCAAACCAGATGGCAAGCTAATGCCACACACCGTACCTTTAGCTTTATATTCTTTCCAACCACTGCCTACTAAATAACCGCGCACGATAGCCTCAATCGGTAAGGCTTTCAATTTTTTTACCACAACGGCACGGCTACCTAACTGCGCTCGCTCTGCTGGATCAGTCACCACGGAATTAGGGTCGATGCCAGTTAAATGATTTGGCACCACATTTTTTAGTTTTTCAAACCAGAAATTGGCCATCTGCGTGAGCATTGCTCCTTTATTGGCAATGCCTGTGGGCAATATCACATCAAAAGCAGATAACCTGTCAGTGCTCACTAATAACATGGTATTCGCATCAATATCGTAAATATCACGTACTTTACCTTGATGTATGCGTTTGAGGCTTTTGATACTAGTTTCTAATAAAGGCTGGTTCATAAGTCACTTATTTGATAGCTTGCAGTTGGTTTGGCACCCTGCAATTGGTATTGAATATCGACTATTATAAATGGCTAACTTAGATTTATCTATTTTTTACTTAAGCCAACTAGTTTCACTATTTAGCAAACGCTACTTTATTGCGCCAATTTTAACGATCTTCAAAGTATTTGTGCCGCCCAAACTACCGATAGGCTCGCCAAATGTCAGCAAGACTAAATCACCCACACTCACCACTCTTTGTTGCAATAAAACTTGCTCCATCTCTTGCAAGATTTCATCTCTATCTTTATTTTCTTGCTCAATCGGATATGGATAAACACCACGATGCAAAGTAAGTTTTCGGCGTGCAAATTTATCTGGCGATAGCGCATAAATTGGCACTTCAGCATCTGCACGCGATAGCCATTGTGCAGCGTTGCCAGATTGGGTAAGCGCAGCAATCGCTTTTACTTTTAAGTGTTGGGCAGTGTAAATAGCGGCGGCAGCAATGGCCTCATCTGTTTTGACAAAACTTTGGTCCAACTTATGAATACGATATTGGCTGTAGTATTCTTTTTCAGCCTCCATCACCACTCTATGCACCGCTTGCACGGTTTCTAATGGATATTGACCTGCGGCAGTTTCAGCAGAAAGCATCACCGCATCAGTGCCATCTAACACCGCATTCGCCACATATGATACTTCAGCCCGCGTTGGAATTGGGCTGGTAATCATAGACTCCATCATTTGCGTGGCGGTAATCACCAGTTTATTTTGCGAACGCGCCATGCGTATCATGCGTTTTTGTAGGCCTGGCACAGCCGCATCACCGACTTCTACA
>JANOHT010000104.1:0-1806 GCA_031406605.1 Methylotenera sp.
GTTACAGCACCCCTTCGATAATCGCCAAGTGCCGGTTATTTGCGGCGACCACGTGACTACTGATGCAGGTACAGGCTTAGTGCATACCGCAGCTGCACACGGTAATGACGACTGGCTTGTGATGAAAGCCAATTTTCCAAATGAAAAGCCACGTATTTTAATGGGTGGTGATGGCAAATTCTTTAATAGTGATTTGGTGGAATTTGCAGCGATACGCGGCTTAACAAGACAAGAAGCAAATAAAGTGATTCTAGCGAAAATGCAAGAAACTGGAAATTTATTTGCAAACGTGCGTTTAAATCACAGCTTTCCTCATTGCTGGCGCCATAAAACGCCATTGATGCAGTTGGCAACCCATCAGTGGTTTATTGGTATGAATGCACAAGATGCTTCTGGCGTAAAACTGCGCGAACATGCGAATAAAGCCGTTGATGAAACTGAGTTTTTCCCAAGCTGGGGTCGTGCGCGTTTAGAGGCGATGATAAAAAATCGCCCAGATTGGTGTGTATCACGCCAGCGTAACTGGGGCGTGCCGATGCCATTTTTTGTGCATAAAGAAACGGGCGAGCCGCATCCTGATACTGCTCAATTATTGGAAATAGCTGCTCAATTGGTTGAAAAAACAGGTGTTGAGGCGTGGTTTAGCTTAGATGGTGCAGAATTTTTAGCGCAACATGCACCTGAAAATGCAGGGGAATACAAAAAAGTCACCTATACATTGGATGTTTGGTTTGATTCTGGTGCAACGCACGCGGCAGTATTAAAGCGTCGCCCAGAGTTGCAGTTTCCTGCTGACTTATACTTAGAGGGTTCAGATCAACATCGTGGCTGGTTTCAATCTAGCTTGCTTACCGGTTGTGCGATTGATGGTCGTGCGCCTTATGAGGCTTTGCTCACTCATGGTTTTGTGGTGGATGGCTCTGGCCACAAAATGAGCAAGTCTAAAGGTAATGTGGTTGCACCGCAAAAGGTGATGGATACTTACGGTGCAGATATTCTGCGTTTGTGGACAGCCTCTACTGACTATTCTGGCGAACTGACGATTTCAGACGAAATCTTGAAACGTGTGGCAGAAAGTTATCGCCGTATTCGCAATACTATGAAGTTTTTATTAGCGAATATTGCTGATTTTGATGCTAATAAAGATTTACTGCCAGTTGATCAGTGGTTAGAAATTGATAAATACGCGCTATATTTAACCGCACAACTGCAAGAAGATATTGCTACCAAGAAGGATACAGACGGTAATGATATTTCTTATTATGGAAAATATGAATTCCATTTAGCCGTACAAAAATTCGTGAGTTTTTGTTCAGAAGATTTAGGTGGTTTTTATTTAGATATTCTTAAAGATAGGCTTTATACAGCTGGCGAAAACTCACATGCGCGCCGTGCTGCGCAAAGCGCGCTTCATCATATTACGCAATGCATGATGCGTTTGATGGCACCGATTTTAAGTTTCACTGCGAATGAGATTTGGCAAACTTTAGGGTTGGACGCTGATAAAACGGTGTTTGAAGATGTTTGGTATGAGTTACCCGAAAACATTAGCCCAGTTAGCGTAAATGGATGGAATTACATTAGAAATCTTAGAGCACAAGAAGTAAATAAGTTATTAGAAGACCTGAGACAAGAAGGAAAAATTGGCTCATCTTTAGTTGCAGAATTAGACATATATACCACTGGTAAAGAGTATGAGTATTTATCTCGCTTAGGAGAAGATTTGAAGTTTGCTTTTATTACTTCAAAAGCAACAGTGCATCAAGGCGATGAACGCAAACCTACGTCATTTAAAGTAACGCCGAG
>JANOHT010000108.1:0-5607 GCA_031406605.1 Methylotenera sp.
CCCATTACGCCTACTGATTTTACTGGTAAGAACACAGTAAAAGCCTGTGAAGTTTTCTCGTACCAACCACTTGCATGTAACTCTTCAATAAAAATTGCATCTGCACGGCGTAGTAAATCTGCGTATTCTTTTTTAACTTCGCCTAAAATGCGCACACCTAAACCTGGCCCTGGGAAAGGGTGGCGATAGACCATGCCGTGAGGTAAACCCAGCGCTACGCCTAATTCACGCACTTCATCTTTGAACAATTCACGCAGTGGTTCTAGTAGCTTTAATTTCAATGTATCTGGCAAGCCACCCACATTGTGATGACTTTTAATATTGTGTGCATTTTTGGTTTTAGCACCTGCAGATTCAATCACATCCGGGTAGATAGTACCTTGTGCTAACCATTTGGCTTGTGGTAATTTTGCAGACTCTTGCTGAAACACTTCAACAAATTCACGACCGATGATTTTACGTTTCGCTTCTGGGTCAGTTACGCCAATTAAATCACCTAAAAACTTGGCGCTAGCATCTACATGAATCACTTTGACGCCTAAATTTTTAGCAAAAGTATCCATTACCTGTTCCGCTTCATTCAAGCGCAACAAGCCGTTATCTACAAATACGCAGGTCAATTGATCGCCAATCGCACGATGAATTAGCGCAGCTGCAACTGATGAGTCAACACCGCCAGATAAACCTAAAATCACTTGATCAGAGCCAACTTCTGCACGAATATGGTTGACAGCGGTTTCTACGTAATCTGGCATATTCCAACTACGGTCACAACCGCATATTTCGTGCACAAAGCGACTTAAAATAACCTTGCCTTGAATGGTATGCGTGACTTCTGGGTGAAATTGTACTGCATAAAACTTGCGTGACTCATCTGCCATGGCCGCAATGGGCGTTGACTCGTTGCTGGCAATGATGCTGAAGCCGTTAGGTAGCTCAGTTACCTTGTCGCCATGGCTCATCCAAACGTCCAGCAAGCCATGTCCTTGTTCGTTAACTGTATCTTGAATATCTCTAAATAGAGCAGAGTGTCCACGCGCGCGGATTTCGGCGTAACCAAATTCATGTTTGGCCGCATTTTCTACCTTGCCACCTAATTGCGATGCCATGGTTTGCATACCATAACAGATACCTAATACTGGTACACCTAACTCAAAAACAGCCTGTGGCGCACGTGGCGTCTCATCGTCATAGACCGAATTTGGACCCCCAGAAAGAATCACGCCCGCAGGATTGAATTCACGAATGAATTCGTTGCTGACATCCCAAGTGTGTAACTCACAATACACATTGGCTTCACGCACGCGTCGCGCAATGAGTTGAGTGTATTGAGAGCCGAAATCAAGGATTAGGATTTTTTGCATAAATTTTAATAATTGTGTAATTTTCTTGCTATAAAAAAGTAAAAAGTGAAATCAGAAAACGAGATCAGAATTTCTTCTCGTTCCTTATCTCACTTTTAAATGTAGTACTTATATTTAGAAGCTTAAAGTATGCGTTAACTATGAATCGATACGATAATTAGGCGCTTCTTTTGTAATTTGCACATCATGTACATGTGACTCGCGCATACCAGCGCTAGTAATCTGTACAAACTCAGCACGTTCCCGCATTTCAGTAATGGTGCTAGCACCCACATAGCCCATTGAAGCGCGTAATCCACCCATGAGTTGGTGGATGACTGCCAACACGCTACCTTTATACGGTACGCGGCCTTCAATGCCTTCTGGTACCAACTTATCAGCACCGCTATTGGTATCTTGGAAATAGCGGTCGCTAGAACCTTTTTGCATCGCACCAATAGAGCCCATGCCACGGTATGATTTGTATGAACGTCCTTGAAACAGCTCAATTTCACCCGGTGCTTCTTCAGTACCTGCAAACATTCCACCTAACATTACACTATAGGCACCTGCAGCAATTGCTTTTGAGATGTCACCAGAGAAACGAATGCCACCATCGGCAATAAACGGTACGCCTGTCCCTGCTAAGGCTTTTTCAACATTAGCGATTGCTGAAATTTGCGGCACACCAACACCAGCCACAATGCGCGTTGTACAAATTGAACCAGGGCCAATTCCTACTTTAACGCCATCGGCGCCTGCATCTACCAAAGCTAGCGCAGCGCCTGCTGTAGCAATGTTGCCGCCAATCACTTCAATATGCGGAAAGTGTTTTTTAACCCAAGTGACGCGGTCTAATACACCTTGAGAATGACCGTGTGCAGTGTCTACTACAATGACATCAACACCAGCTTCAGCAAGCGCCGCAACACGTTCTTCAGTACCTTCACCCACGCCCACGGCAGCACCAACGCGCAATCTGCCATGCTTGTCTTTGCATGCATTTGGATGGTCAGTTGATTTTTGAATATCTTTAACAGTGATTAGGCCTTTAAGTGTGTCTTCACTGTCTATCACTAATAAACGTTCTAAACGATATTGATGCAGTAAACGAATTACTTCTTCTTTAGAAGCACCCTCATGAACAGTGACCAGTCTGTCACGTGGTGTCATGATGTTTTTAATCGGTTGATCTAAATTCGTTTCAAAACGCAAATCTCTATTGGTCACAATACCAACAATTTTTCCGTTATCCACTACTGGAATGCCAGAAATTTTGTGCATATGCGTAAGTTCCAGCACGTCGCGCACTCTCATGTGGCTTTGAATGGTAATCGGGTCATTCACCACGCCAGATTCAAAACGTTTAACACGTGCAACATGCGCAGCTTGTTTCATTGCAGTCATATTTTTATGAATAAAGCCAAGACCGCCTTCCTGCGCAAGAGCAATCGCAAGCGGGGCTTCAGTCACCGTGTCCATCGCGGCTGATAACAGCGGGATGTTTAAGTGAATGTTACGAGTCAGTTGAGTGGCGAGAGAAACCTCGCGTGGTAGCACATTTGAGTATGCGGGAACTAGTAAGACATCGTCAAAAGTGAGAGCTTGTTGCAACAAACGCATGTGAAATCCTTAATTTCCAAAACGAGATTATACAGATTTTAAGGTTAAGGCGCGAGAATCATCGACACAAAAGTGTCGAAAGTCTAAATTTTATAATTGCTTACATAGGCTTAGCATTAAAAGCGGCTAAATTTCGCTGTATTTATCTTAATATATAATACTTGCTCGAAAATTTAACTAGCAATACTATTTGAGTACTGAGGTTAAGCTAATTTAATAGTTGGCTCGTTATAAAAGGACGAATAATGAAACTACGTATTTTATTGATATGTGCAATTGTTTTGCCTACGTTGGCAAGTGCTGAAATCTATAAATGGAAGGATAAAGAGGGTAAAACTCGGTATACAGACGTGCCGCCGCCGTCAAATATCAAGCAAGAGTCTATGTATGGAAAAAAAATACCTAAGCCTACAGGTAAGGCGCCATTGAGTACCGTTGAAGGGGATGCCGCTGCGGCCGCAATTAAAGAAAAAGAGTCTGATCGAGAAAAAACTGCAGGGGGTAAACCTAGCGTTGATCCGGCACCTTTGAATAGAGAAGAAGCGGCTGCCAAACGAGCCAGAGAGGCTGAGCAAGCAAAAGTAGCGGATGAAATAAAAAAAGTTAAGGAAGAAAATTGTAAATCAGCACAAGCAAACTTAAGGATGCATATTGACGGAGGTCGACTGTTAAAAACAAATGAAAAGGGAGAGCGCGAGTATATGTCTGATGCTGATATTAAAAATGGTATAACTACTTCACAAGCGGATGTAGATAAATACTGCGATTAGTATAATTTAAAGTCATTCTAGGAGATGACTTTAAAGTTACGTTTAAATTTCAGGCGATGGATCTCCACCGCCTTTTTTCATGACTTTCCCCTCTGCAACACGCTGCTTACGAACTTCTTTAGGGTCTGCAATCAATGGGCGATAAATTTCTACACGGTCTAGATGGCGTAGCGTTGCATCCAATCTCGTTAACTTGCCAAAGATGCCGATTTTATTGACGCTCAAATCAATATCAGGAAACTTACTTAAGATACCCGAGGCTTTGATTGCTTGCTCAGCGGTAATACCTTCATAGACTTTGATAGGTACAATCAATTGTTGGTCAGCCAACGCGTAGGCAACTTCTACAATAATTTCTGATTTATTGGCGTCCATTTTAATCTTCAAATTTCCTTGTATACAACATCAGCACGAGCTACAAAGCCATCTACAAAGGTGTTAGCGATATGACTAAATACTGGTGCGATAATTTTTTCTAAAAAGCTGTTAGCAAATTCATAGTTAAGCATAAACTCAATCTTACATGCTTGATCGTTTAGTTCTATAAAACGCCAAACACCTTCAAGATGTCTAAACGGCCCATCTTTAAGTTTAATATCCATTAAATTCGGATAGGTTTTGTGATTTTCAGTGGTGAATTTTTGATGCAAACCATGATAAGCGATATGTAAAGTGGCGATTGTTGATAGTTCATCCTGCTTAATTAAATCAACACCACCGCACCAAGGTAAGAATTCAGGATATTTTTTGACGTCGTCCACAAGTGCATACATGCGACTTGCAGAGTGGTTGATTAATACAGTTTTTTGAACTTGCGCCATATGTTTTAATCTACAGATTTGGATTTACGGATTACTCAACTTTGATGAATTTCAATATTTACTTAGTTGATAAGTTGAAAATCAATGAATGAAGTAGAGTAAAATGACAATTCTAAGTCATTCGCCAAGAAATATTAAGTTTTATGAGCATTGCACAAAATAAAAAAGCTTTCTTTGATTATTTTATTGAAGATAAATATGAGGCAGGTATTGTTTTAGAAGGTTGGGAAGTTAAAGCCATCCGTGACAATCGGATTAATATTAAAGAAGCCTATGTCATTATTCAGCGTGGTGAGATTTACTTGATTGGCTGCCATGTCACGCCCTTAGGCGCAGCTTCTACACATGTGCGACCTGATGCAATTAGAACCCGTAAGTTATTATTGCATAATGAAGAAATTATTAAGCTGATTGCTAAAGTGGATCGCGCAGGGTATACGCTGGTGCCGCTTGATATGCATTTTTCAAAGGGTCGTGTAAAAGTGCAAATCGGCTTAGCTAAAGGTAAAAAACAACACGATAAACGTGATACCGAGAAAGAGCGTGATTGGGAGCGCGAAAAAGGCAGGATTATGCGGGCACATAATAAATAGATTAATCATGGCATTTAAATAAAGGCGTATAATTCGTTAATTAACGAAACTAACTTTCAGTTTCGTTAGTCGTAATAAAACTGATTTTTGTACCAAGGGCTTTATTTCAAAGTTCACGGGGCTGACCAGGTTTCGACGTGGGTTACAAAGCAGTGCAGGGCATACCGAGGCTCAGATTACCTCGTAAATACAGCTGAAACAAGTATAGTCGCAAACGACGAAACTTACTCTCTAGCCGCTTAAGACCGGTTGGACGCTGCACCAGCTCTCCCGTGGGTTGGATTGGGGAAACCCATCGCAGTGTCATATACACGGGATACGTGTTGTATTGGGCTACTTAATACTTCATTAACCTTAAGGTAACTCGTCTGTACACTGCTTGTCTGTTGGTGTGGTACAGATTAAATTAAACAACAAGGCTAAGTATGTAGAACTGTCTGTGGAGGATTTGCGGACG
>JANOHT010000144.1:0-4061 GCA_031406605.1 Methylotenera sp.
TAATTGTTTTTCTCGCGCAATAGCAGATAGCATGTCATCTGCAAACTCATAATAAACGAGATGGTGTAACTGGTGTTGTTTGGTAAAGCCATCAACTAGATTTTCTTTATGTTGCCAAATACGCTGAATTAAATCGCTAGTAACACCAATGTACAAAGTGCCGCGTACTTGATTGCTTAAAATGTAAATGCAAGGATTTTTCATAATGATATTTAATTCTAAAATGGATTCCCGTTTTCACGGGAATGACGAGATTTTGTATGGTATGGAATAAACAAAAAAGCGCGGAATAAAAATAATATTCCACGCTAATTGATTACTTACGCTTTCTTGGGATTCGCCAAGCAACATAACCATAATCCCAAGCATCTAAGATGCGAGTACTATTTCTAACTCTACGAAAGCGGCAAAAAATCCAATTACTTTCGTTCTTCACATGGATTGTATCCATAATAATATTCCTTACCTATCTGGGAAACGGCGATAAGTATTGATTTTTAATGAAGAATCCACTAATCTATAGCTTGCTAAGGCAAGATTTATGGGTTTCCCATTCTTCTTTTAGGACTACTTAATCGTAAGTTAAGTAGTCCTAATTCTTTTTGTGCGCCTTTTATCTCATCATGGCGCATGCGCCTTTATTACTGCCGCTATCTTAGTTGCGTCAGCTTCAGTTAAATCCATTGGTAAATTCCTTATTTCAACCAAAGTACCGTTACTTATAGGTATTTGCAGTACGTAAGATTTTGGTTCTATTGCAGTTGGCGGGATATTGAAGTTTGTAGCTGTATTGGTAGCTCGCTTCTTGTCCTTAGTTTCAGCCCCGTTTTCTTTGGGTGGCTTTTTTGAGCTACCAATCTTGAAAGTAGATGGGCTCTCTTTGTATTCTAGGAAATGATTGAGGGCTATATTAAATCTACTTTTATAGGTTAGTAAGCTTTCAGGCGTAAAACTTTTACCAAACTTGTTTGTAAATCTTTGGAATAACAGATCTCTATCCAATTTCCGCAAATCACGTTTCTCATCCTCATCAATCGCACTAAGCATTTTAATGGCGGCAGCCTTTCTAGAACTCACAGTGGCTGAGTTGAGAAGATTTTTACTGGCTAAATACTCTAAAAATTCAATTAATTCTGACTCCGAATATTGTTGTTCCATAGCACCTCCGCTCATGATTTACCAAGATTAAATCATGAGCGCCAAATTAAGTCAAATAAGATTGTCAATAAATTTAAAAAAAAGAAATGTTCATAATTTATATTATATGTTTAATTATTTTTATTGATAAAAATCAATATGTTATGTTTAATAATTAATGTTCTAAAAACATATAAGAAATTATCTTTTTTTAGTTTATTTGGAATTTCTTTTAATGTGCACCTTCCCAATTGCTGCCCACGCCAACTTCAGAGAGTAAAGGAACATCCAGTTTTGCCACGCTTTGCATCAGTTTTGGCAAGGTTGATTTAATGAGTTCTAGTTCACTATCTGGTACTTCCAGCACCAGCTCATCGTGAACCTGCATGATGAGCTTAGTTGAAAGCTTTTCTTCTCTAAGCCATTTATCTACCGCAATCATTGCCAGTTTAATCAGGTCTGCGGCGGTGCCTTGCATTGGGGCGTTAATTGCAGCACGCTCTGCACCTGCTCGTCTTTGACCATTTGGACTGTTAATTTCTGGCACCCATAATCTGCGGCCAAAGTAGGTTTCGACGTACCCTTGCGATTTGGCGATCTCACGCGTGTTTTGCATATATTCACGTACACCGGGGTAGCGTGCGAAGTAGCGCTCAATGTAAGTAGCGGCGGCGCTGCGTTCAATGTTCAAGTTTTGCGCTAAACCAAATGCGCTCATGCCGTAAATCAAACCAAAGTTAATGACTTTTGCATATCTACGTTGCTCGTTATCTACGGCCTCACGTTCCACGCCAAAAATCTCGGCAGCTGTCGCGCGGTGAATATCCTCGTTATTGGCAAACGCTTGTAACATACCTTGATCTTGAGAAAGATGCGCCATGATACGCAGCTCAATCTGCGAATAGTCGGCAGATACAATATGGCTACCGGCAGGTGCGATAAACGCCTCGCGGATACGGCGGCCTTCTAAACTTCTAACGGGAATATTTTGTAAATTAGGGTCTGAGCTGGCTAAGCGTCCAGTAATTGCGACCGCTTGGTTATAGCTGGTATGCACGCGGCCTGTCGTTGCGTTAATCATGCGCGGCAATTTATCGGTATAAGTAGATTTAAGCTTAGCGAGCCCGCGATATTCTAGTAGCACTTTAGGCAGTGGATGATCCAGCGCCAGTTCTTGTAGTACGTCTTCATCGGTAGAAGGCGCACCGGAGGGTGTTTTTTTTGTTGGCTTGATACCGAGTTTACCAAACAGAATCTCTTGTAATTGTTTGGGGGAGCCTAAATTAAAAGGCTGGCCTGCCAGTTCATAAGCCTGATTTTCAAGTGCGACTAACTTTAAGCCGATTTCATTACTTTGTACATTCAGCATGTCTCTATCTATCAGCACACCGTTGCGCTCAATGGTGAATAGAATCTGCGAACTTGGCATTTCAATCTGGCTGTAAATGAAGTCTAATTTCGCATCTTTAGCAATTTGTGGATACATCGCTTCATGCAGTTGCAGCGTGATGTCTGCATCTTCAGCGGCATATTCGCTGGCGACTTCTACGGTGACTTGATTAAAGCTGACTTGCTTGGCGCCTTTGCCAGCAACTTCTTCAAAACTAATCGGTTTAATGTCCAAATGTCGTTCAGCCAGCGCATCCATGCCATGTGTTTTGTGCGATTCGAACACGTAAGATTGCAACATGGTGTCATGTGCAATGCCATTCAAAGTGATGCCGTGATTGGCTAATATGTGTTGGTCATACTTTAGATTTTGGCCGACTTTTTTGATTTCTGGATTTTCTAAAATCGGCTTGATTTTTGCTAATGATTCAGCAAAATCTAACTGTTCTGGCGCATCAAAATAATCGTGCATGAGCGGCAAATATGCGCCACTGCCAGCCTCTACGCTAAATGATAAACCAACGATTTTCGCTGTCATCGGCTCAAGCGAGGTGGTTTCAGTATCAACACAAATGAGCGGTGCTGATTGTAGTTTAGCCAGCCAAACGTCTAATTGCTCATTAGTTAAAATTGTTTCGTAGTTACGGGTGTTAACTGGGTGATAGTCGACTTTTGTTGCGACTTCTTTATTCGATGCTGAGGTGACGCTAATTTTTTGTGTCGTGTGTGGTGTGTCAAACAATCCGCCAGTCTCACCAGTAGCGAGTTTAACGCTAGATGCTTGTGGCTCTACATCCAACTCACGTTGCCAGGTTCTGAAGTTAAATCGCTCGTATAATTCTGCCAGTTTGGCTTTATCCTGTATTTGCGGTAATAGGTTTTCAAAGCTCTCGGGCATGCCTTCATGCGCATCTAAATCACAGCGAATAGTGATGAGCACTCGACCCGTTGGCAGCCAAGGTAGTGCTTTGCGTAAATTTTCACCGACTACGCCGCTAATTTTATCTGCATTGGCAACGATGTTATCGAGCGAGCCATATTCTTTAAGCCATTTCACGGCTGTTTTTGGACCAACTTTCTCAACGCCAGGTACGTTATCAACGGTATCGCCTATCAAGGTGAGGTAGTCAACGATCAGTTCAGGTTTCAGTCCAAACTTGGCCTCAACGCCTGCAATATCTAGTATTTCGTCACCTTTTCTGAAAGCACTTGGCATAGTGTTAATCACTGTTACATGCGTATTGACCAGTTGGGTAATGTCTTTATCCCCAGTAGAAATAATGACGCGTATCCCTTTTGCCTCGGCCTGTTTTGCCAGTGCGCCAATCACGTCATCCGCCTCTACGTTATCCACCATCAGTAGCGGCCATCCCATTGCTTTGATTGCTTCAAGTAATGGCTCTACCTGACTACGCAAATCATCTGGCATACTTGCGCGATTGGCTTTATATTCTGGATAGATGTCGTCTCTAAAGGTTTTGCCTTTGGCATCAAAGACACACGCGCTATAATCAGCAGGGTAGTCTTTGTGTAAT
>JANOHT010000147.1:0-16717 GCA_031406605.1 Methylotenera sp.
AGCGACTTCACTTTCAACAGATTTCACCTGACGATTAGCAAAGTTAATGACGGTTTTAGTGCTAGCTATACCAGACTGCACTTCAATAGCTTGTTTTAAAGATGTTGCTTTAAGTGAAGTGAAAGCCCCTAGCCACGGCTTAAACGCTGCAATATTTGCATTTGTCAATTGCAATGCTAAGTTGCCTCGCCATTCTTCAGCCTTACTAACGTCATTTCCATAAACGTTACCTGTAATGATAATGGGGTGAATAGTGCCTAAGGACGGTAAGGTGCTGAGTGTAATGCGATGATTTTTAATCAAGCTTTTCCAAGGCGGGCTGTATATTTCTAAATTTAGCTTATCTAGGCTTAATGCAGGCGCTACACTTGGCTCAGACGCACTATTTGATATCGGCGTAATAAGCATTTCATCTAACCAAATGACTTTGGCATCGACCACTGCTACTTTGGTTTGTCTTAATAGCCAGTTAGGTAAATCAGGTTTAGATTCACCGCTCATGCTCATGCCCGCTACAAAAATCTCGCCACTGGCAATACGGCGAACAGTGAGTTCAGGCTTACGTATCGTCAGTTCAGCAAGGCGAGGTTCGAGGAGTGGAATGCTTAGCCATGATAAAGCGACTTCGGTATTATTAAGTTGCAAAGCAGGGCGATTTTGCGTGTCATAAATATCAATGTTTGATAAGGTTAAGTGTGGGTTAATGCCTTTCCAACCCGCTTTAATATGACCGATATCGACTTTTTGTTTAGCGGATTTGCTTGCAAATTCGGCGATTCTATCTTTGTATTGATTGATATTGGGCAGCACTAAAAATTGGATGGTGATTGCTGAAATGAGTACAACAATAATCACGATTCCAAGCAGCCAAGCAATGATGCGATAAACCCAAAGTAAAGATTTTTTAACCATAGATAGTTGGGTTTTAGACTTTATGTGTTGCCAGATTCAATCTCAATGGCACGGTTTTAATTTGATAGGTAGTAGTTTACTATTTTACTGCAATACTTATCATTACGAATGTTTTGTTAAACACCTTGTTCGCTAAATGTAGGTAAAGAGTTGTTAAGACTATTGCTTGAATCATTTAGAATAGCGTTTATTCACACGAAGGCCAAATTCTGGCTTATTTTTTTGACCAGTTTTAATTAATTAGATGGTTTTCCCTTGATTCAATTCAAACAACTTACTTTAGTCCGTGGCTTAAAAATCCTTATTCAAGCGGCTTCCTTGCAATTACACCCAGGCCATAAAGTCGGTCTTACCGGTGCAAACGGTGCTGGTAAATCTTCACTTTTCGCTTTATTGCGTGGTGAAATGCATCTTGAATCTGGCGATTTAGATATGCCAGCCGCTTGGGTGATTGCCCACGTGGCACAAGAAACACCTGCACTCGCGATGCCCGCTATTGAATTTGTATTAGATGGCGATGCTGAACTACGCACGATTGAGGCCGCGCTTGCTGATGCAGAAGCTAATCATAAAGGCGAGTTGATTGCTGAACTGCATAATCGCTTGATGGATATTGAAGGCTATAGCGCCAAAGCGCGCGCAGCTGAATTGTTAAACGGTTTAGGTTTTAGTCAGGCAGGCTTGCAGCAGCCAGTGTCTACGTTTTCCGGCGGTTGGCGTGTGCGCTTGAATTTGGCGCGGGCGCTAATGTGTCGTTCTGATTTGCTGCTACTGGATGAGCCGACTAACCATTTAGACTTGGATGCGGTCATTTGGCTGGAAGGCTGGCTACAAAGCTATCGCGGTACGCTCGTGCTTATTTCACACGATAGAGACTTTTTAGATGCTATCGTCAACCATATTGCGCATATCGAACAGCAAACACTTACATTGTATCGTGGAGGCTATTCAGATTTTGAACGGCAGCGTGCAGAGAAATTAGCATTGCAGCAAGCGATGTTCGAAAAGCAGCAACGCAAGGTTTCGCATTTACAAAGTTATATTGACCGCTTTCGTGTACAAGCCACTAAAGCGCGCCAAGCGCAAAGTCGCATTAAGGCGCTTGAGCGTATGGAAATGATTTCCGCCGCACATGTAGACTCACAGTTTAATTTTGAGTTTAGAGCGCCAGTTGCAGCGCCAGACCCGCTGCTGGTACTAGATGACATGTCGGTTGGTTACAATAATGTAGCGCTCATTAAAGACATTGCCTTAGCCATCAGGCCAGGGGAACGATTAGGTTTATTGGGTCGTAACGGTGCTGGTAAAACGACCTTAATCAAATTGCTGGCAAATGAATTAAAACCGCTAAGCGGCAAGCGAGTAGAAGGTAAAGATTTAAACATAGGTTACTTTGCACAGCATCAACTTGAGCAACTGCGCCCAGATGAATCGCCATTACAGCATATGCTCAAGCTGGACCCGTTGACCCGAGAGCAAGAACATATGAATTACCTTGGCGGGTTTGATTTTAAAGGTGATATGGCAAGATCACCCTGTGAGAATTTTTCAGGCGGTGAAAAGTCGCGGCTCGCTTTGGCATTGTTGATATGGACGCGGCCTAATTTATTACTATTAGATGAGCCGACCAACCATCTGGATTTAGAGATGCGCCATGCGTTAACTTTGGCGCTCCAAGATTATGAAGGTGGTGTAATTCTGGTGTCGCATGATAGAGCCTTGCTGCGTGCTACATGCGATGAATTTATTTTAGTAGCTAATGGCAAAGCTGAACCATTTGATAGCGATTTAGAAGGCTATAGCCAGTGGTTAAATGAACAGCGTTTAAAAGAAAAACAAGCCACATTGGCAATAGATTCTGAAATAACGAATAAAAATGGCGGTGGCTTAAAGCGTGCGTTAAGTAAGGCAGAGCGGCAAGCCAGAATCGTAGAACGTCGACCACTGGTGAAAGAGTTAGATTTGATTGAGCTTAACATTGCTAAATGGCAAACAGATAAAAAAACCTGTGATGAACGCTTAAATGATCCTGCGCTTTATAGTTCGACCGATAAAACAGAATTACAGGCCTTACTAAAAAAACAGGCAGAATTATCTAATCAAATTGACGCTGCTGAAGAGCGTTGGTTAGACTTACATGAGCAGCTAGAAGCGATGCCTGAGATTTAAATAGTATTGATGGAACAGAAATGGAAAAAACTGACTTTACTGGTAAGTATTTTTTAAAAAATTAAAATAAAATTTTAAGGAATGTATGGAATTTCAATACTCAAAACGCATTAAGTTAATGCATGCCATGTGCTTAGCGGAAACATTACGCGAAGACGAAGCTCAACCAAATACAAACTTAGACCAATATGATGCACTAGCTGCCGCTGATTACCTGAGTTGCTATGTCACTTTTAGGGCAATTCAAGCAGCTGAGCGTTCACCATTAGCAGAGCGCAGTGAAAACTTTGATATGTTAAGCGTCTATCAAGCTTATGCAATGCTGGTTTACGCGTTCTTAACTTCGCCATTAGCACGAGAAGATATTGTGCCAGATCCGCAAGCTGCGCAAATCACCATTGCAAAAACCTTGTTTGCCGGTTTGCCCGATGCAGAGTTGATGGAAATTATTGAATCTGGCTTCACTAAATTTCAATTGATTGGCGATGCGGAAGCAGAGCATTGGACAGAATTTAGGGAAAATTTAGATAAGCTAACGGTGGCATTTGTGATCGCTGGTACAGATGATGATAGCCCGCATAGCAAGGATGAAGTACTACCATTATTTGGACAGTTACTCAGCCAGCTTTGCGAGGCGTTAGAGAATATCTGAGAGACATAAAATAAGGCCTATTAACCAGCGAGGTTAATAGGCCTAAACAAAGAGCCATTCGTGAGCACCGCCTTAACGTCTACCGGCTTGACTGAATAACGGCCTACGCCGGTATGACGTTATTTATAGCAAGTGAGTAATTAAATCACCTGGCTTGCGTCAATGCCCTGTTGCGTGTGTTTAAAACTTGAACGCTCACCGTGCGCATCACCATGCCTGAATCCACGTTTGTGCATTTTAGCTTCACGTGCTTTTACACGTTGCTCTGGTGTTAATAAAGCAAAAATCTTCGCTTCATTGCGCGCCCGTGCAATGATTTTTTCCTTATCTAGATTTGCCATTTTCTCTGCAAGTTGCTGCACTTTAGCCTCATCAAATTTATCTGCTTGAGAAGCCGTGCGTAACGCTTGCCTTAACTGTATTTCTTGTTTGTGTTGATCGCGCATCATTGGCATTTGCGCATGCATCAAGGTGAATAATTGATCTTCCTGTGCGCTAGTCAGGCTTACATCACGCAGGTAATGCGGCACACCAGGCTTACGCATGCCATGATGCATTCTTGCGCCTTTTTCACAGTGCGAACCGCTATCCATTTTATGATCCGGTTTACCTGCGTTAGGTCCATCGTCTTGCGCTAAAGCCAGTGTTGCCAGTGGTAATGAAATTGCTACGATAGAAGCAGCCAACACCTTTTTAAATGTGAATTCAGGTTTATTTGTAGTTAAAGTCGTGTTCATGATATTCCTTTTGATTTCAAAAATAGTTTTGAATAATTCTTAATTAGCGACTCTAGTAATAGCATCACTATTTGCGGCGCTTATTTAAGATGTTGCCAGTTTGCAGGATCTACATGTAAAGGGCTGTTAAGCGTATGTAAAGCCAAGTAAAAATAGGTAAAGTTAGCCATGAATGATTGTGACAAGCGATAACGCTGGTTAAGATGGCAATATCTAAACTACTATTAACTACTTACGTTAACTAAAGTACCCCATGCAAACAGTCTTATTGATAGATGATGATGTTGAACTGGTAGAGATGCTTAAAGAATATCTTGAGCTTGAGAGTTTTAATGTCCTAGTCGCCCATGATGGCGTTGCCGGGGCGCAGATGGTGTTGCAACAATTGCATGATAAAAGCATCGATATTGTGGTGCTGGATGTGATGATGCCTAGATTAAACGGTATAGATACACTTAAAAGCATTCGTCAACATTGCAATGTCCCCGTGATTATGCTCACCGCCAAAGGCGATAATACTGACCGTATTATCGGGCTGGAATTAGGGGCGGATGATTATGTGCCCAAGCCCAGTACGCCACGTGAGATTGTCGCGCGTATTCGGGCGATTTTACGTCGTGTAAAGCCTCAGGAAGATAATATTGGTTTGCCAACTACACAGATTGCCGTTGGCGCATTGACCATTTGGCCTACACAACGGCTTGTAGAATGGGATGGCCAGCCTGTCACACTGACAAGTACAGAGTTTAACCTATTGGAAATATTAGCTAAAAATGCAGGGCAAGTAGTCACCAAGCAAGATTTATCGCAATTTGCCTTAGGGCGACCACTGGCACGGTTTGACCGCAGCATTGATGTGCACTTAAGTAGCGTGCGCCACAAGCTTGGGCTTTTGCCAGATGGACGGCAATGCATACAAACTGTTTTCCGCCTTGGTTACCAGTTGCTAAAAGATTAAATTACGTAAAAATTAAGTCACAATATGCGTTCGGATAAATTTTATGGGTAGGCTGTATTGGAAGTTCTTTATATTCTTCTTTTTAGCTCAATTAACGGCGGTCACCGGCGTTGGTGTCGCTGTTTGGGTGGCTAATAAAAATCTGGAGAATGAAAACTCAAAGATTGAGGCGAGCCCACCCGCGAGATCGTTAGTAGAATCTGCGGCCGCTACATTAAAGTTTGGTGGGGTAAGTGGCTTGCAAGCATTGATTAATCATTGGTCGCAACGTCCAGTGCCGCAAGTATATGTGGTGAATGAGCAGAACGTTGAGTTGTTAGGCCGTCGGCTACCAACTGAAGTAATTAACAATGCACGTGATATTTTGGGGCGCAAAGCACTTAACGGTAATTTGCTAAACAAAGGCCTATTGGCTGACAGAAGCCCAGTTCAACAAATTGATGCCAATGATGGCCACCGGTATTTACTGTTTGTGCCCGCGCTAAGACATCAGGATGCCAAGCGCCTGATGCCGCCTAATCAATTCAAGCTATTGGGATATAACCCTAAACCAAAAAACAGACATTTATTTCCACTTATTCCCTTACTGGCAGGCATACTTGCCAGCTTGGTTTTTGCCGCGTTACTTGCATGGTATTTTTCTAAACCAATCAAACAGTTAAGGCAGGCATTTGCGAGTGCGGCAAGCGGTAATTTAGATGTACGTGTCGGTAGTGAAATGGGCGGACGTCATGATGAGCTGGCAGACTTAGGCAATGCATTTGATGTCATGGCGACACGTATTGGCGCGCTGATGCAGAGTCAAACGCGTTTGTTGCATCAGGTTTCACATGAGTTGCGTTCTCCCTTAGCCAGATTGCAGATTGCAGTTGGACTGGCGCGACAGCAGCCGGATAAATTAGAGTCATCCCTAGTGCGTATAGAACGAGAATCTGAACGTATGGATGGCTTAGTGGGCGAATTACTGGAGCTATCCAGATTAGAGTCAGGTGTCATGAAACTAGACAAAGAGCCCGTGGATTTTAACGAGTTGCTGATGACCATCGTAGCAGATGCACAATTTGAAGGTGTGGCAAAAAACATCACTGTAGACTATAAGCAGATTGGCAACGCTTTGTTGCCAATCACACTGTTGGCACAACAAGATCTACTGCATCGAGCGATTGATAATGTTGTACGTAATGCACTGAAATATAGCCCGAGTGAGTCATTGGTTGCGATAACTACTAAACTAGAAAACGCCAAAGTTACGATTACTGTAAACGATCAAGGTTCAGGCGTAGAAGCGGGCGAACTTGATGCTATATTTCAGGCGTTTTTTAGAGGCAGCAAGACCAATAGCACAGATGGTCACGGAGTGGGGTTGGCCATTGCAAAGCAAATTATTGAAGCACACGGCGGTACGATTACGGCGAGCAATCAAGAGAATAGCGGTTTAAGTGTTGTGATTCAATTGCCAGTTTAAATTTGAATCTAAAATCTTCTACGCAACGTAAAATAGATTATCCAATACTAAAACCAAATATCTTTTTATGGCATCACATCGCACTGTAAGAAAGCTACTGCCTTCGGCTGCAATTGGCTTAGCTAGTGCAGTGACTGTAGCCTGCTCGCCGATTAAAACGCTTAATGCATTTGTGCCAAATAGTGGCTATATCTTGCATCCAGATATCACATACGGCGACTCGCCACGGCAAAAATTAGATATTTATCAACCCGTACAGCACACTAAAAATAATCAAGAAAAGTCACCGGTAGTACTTTTTTATTATGGTGGAAGCTGGGACTCTGGCGATAAATCCGACTATAAGTTTGCGGCTGAAGCGTTTACCTCAAATGGTTTTGTGACTGTAATTCCTGACTATCGCGTTTATCCTGAAGTTATTTTCCCAGGCTTTATGGCCGATCCGGCCACTGTGGCTAAATGGGTGAAAGATCATATTCAAGACTTTGGTGGTGACCCAAATCGGGTGTTTTTAGCAGGTCATTCTGCAGGTGCGCACATTGCAGTGATGCTTAGTTTAAATGATGAGTACCTAGCCAAAGAAAATCTTAAACCCACAGATTTTCGAGGCACGATAGGTTTGGCAGGGCCTTACGATTTTTTACCGGTTAAAACCGACCGCCTAAAAGAGATTTTCGGTCCAGAAGACCAACGCTGGAAATCGCAGCCAATAGAATTTGTTACAGGTAAAAATCAACCTATGTTGTTATTGGTTGGTCTTAAAGATAGCACAGTTTGGCCACGTAACACCTTTAACTTAGCTGCAAAAATTAAATCTAAGGGTAACTCAGTTGAAGTGGTGCAGTTTGCTAGCTATGGGCATGTTGATATGGCTGCCAAACTTGCTAAACCGTTGAGGGGTAATGGAGAGCTATTGAAACCAATGGTAGATTTTATCAATACCCATTCACAATAATCTAATGAGTGACATGTTCAGACAAGTCATTATCTTGCATATGGTTTTCTAGCGTTTGATGAATTTGTTCCATTAAAAAATCGGTAGATTCGCGACCCAGTTTAGACTCGCGCATCGCCATATGCCAACTTGACACACAGTTTCTTAAATCGGTTTCATTTTCACACTTGGAGATACGCTCTTTCATGTTTCTTCCCATTAGACCTAAATAATCATCTGTTGCATTGATGAGTATGGTTTTTACCGCCTCAATTTTTTTAGGGTTAATTGACTTGGCTTTATTTTCAGGGTCAAAAAAAGACAAAGTTGTGAGCGAAGATCTATTTTCACTCAGTTTAGTTTTGGTGGTGTTGCTGCTGTTAAATAATTGAATAAAACCATTTGATTCAAGCTTTTGGATTGTGTCAATTAAATGATCTTTTTTAAAGAATTTTTCTAAGTCATCAATATCTCTGACACCATTTACTAACAGTAAAACTTGCCGCTCTCTCACGTTTAACGTGCGTTTTTCATTAATAAATTCGTTATAACCAAGTGCAGACTTTTCATAGACCATATAGACTCTTTTAAAAAATTTATATAGTCCATACTACCTAGTGATTATTACATTAACATTTCAGTAATTTTAAGAGTGTGCACAAGATCACAATTGATTCTGCTACTTTTATAATGCCACGATATGAAGTTCGCTTACTTTAGGTTTTTCTTCGTAGTCGTGCGCAGCTAGTGGATGATGCGCAGAATATTCCTGCTTAATCGTTTCTGCGGCGCTTGGCCAGCCACCAACGGCGCGTTTTATGGCTAATTTGGTCGCCTCATAATTCCAGTCTTGGATTTTGGTATTATCTTCTGCATCCCAATGTATAAAGACGCCTACACAAATAAATATATCATCGGCCTCTGCTATTGGAATAATGCCTTCTTTAACAGAATCGGCTACAGCCTTTGCAACACCGGCTTGTGCCACGCCAAACATTTGCACCGCTTGTTTAGCATTTTTAATATCAACTTTGTTAAACATCACGGTAGGTGGTTTTGCCATGAGATTAGGCGCGACTACTGCGAGCAGTGCATTGTCGCCACGCTTTTGGTTGGTGAGCGTCAAACAAAAAGCCGTCTCGACAGCACTGCCACGAGGTCCCATGAGTAAATCGACATGTGCGACTTCATTACCCTCGCCAACCATTGCCTCGCCTATTAATACTTTGTTGATTTTTAATGTGTTCATGATAGCCAAACCTTTCTATTGTTAAGTCCGATTTATTTTGTACCAAGCCACTTTGCATCAAGCCAGCACAACCTGATTTCGACCACTATCTTTAGCACGGTAAAGTGCTGTATCGGCCGACTTCATTAACGCGAGGGAGGTGTCTCCATCTTGCGGGTATTCTGAGACACCAAGTGAAACAGTGACACCATTTAAATTATTGCCTTGGTAAATAAATTCATGTTTTTCAATGGCTGCCCGCATAGACTCAGCCCTGACGGCAGTAATCTCTTTTGTAGCCCCAGGCATGACCATGACCAGTTCTTCGCCGCCGTAGCGACAGGCAATGTCACCTTCCCGCAGTTTGGAACGGAGTAGTTCTGAAATCTCGACCAGTACAAAGTCGCCAGCATCGTGACCATGGGTGTCGTTGTATTTCTTGAAGTGATCGATATCAATCATGATGATCCCAAGATTCTGGTTAGAGCGTTTCCCATTAGATAATTCGCGAGCTAAAGTTTCTTCTAGGTAACGTCGGTTAAATAGTTTGGTCAACGGGTCGCGCACTGACCGGCTACGCAAGGCTTCACGGAGTTTTAGGCTGACCAGAGCCATTGCCAGGTTATCTGCCGCCATTGCAATCAGGCGTGTGCGTGACTCTTTAGATGTTCTCAGTTTGCTTGCATCATCAACAATGTCTGCTGAACCTAGCGTTACACTCAGTACCCCAATCATTTCACCTTGTGCGATGACGGGGGCACAGACGTAACCATCTTTGCAGTTACCATGAATATGGTTGCATACAATCACATCATCCGCGCCATCAACCACGTGTACTTTGCCTTGGCGCAATCCCCAGCAGTCGTCAGGCGTAATGGTGGTTTCCGATAAACACTCAGCATTACCCCATCTTGCCGCCGTTTGAACTATGCTATGGGTTTCATCAAACAGATACAGCACGCCCGAATAGTCCGCAAAAATCTTCTTGGCGTAATGTTCGATAATTGGGTGGGTTTCATCAAGGGAGAGGCACACCTGTAAGTAAGAGTTTAACTCATTAATAAATTGCATTTCCTGGTTGTGTTGTGTTAACTCTAGCTGGGAGAGGCGCAACTGGTCTTCGTGATTTTTACGTTCTGTCACATCACTTGAAGACCCAATAAAACCAGCAAATTTACCATCTTTGTTGAGGTAAGGCTCGCCCGTGTCAAGCACATAGCGGTATTGCCCATCTGCTCGACGTAGGCGGTATTCCATCTGGAACGACTCATGTTCAATGAATGCGTCATCGAAAATCTTCATGCAGAGCTCGAAGTCATCCGGATGCAGTGCCTTGATCCAGGCATCGCTCGCCAAAGGGGCATGTTCTGATGCACCGCTTATAAATTTCTTCCATTTTAAGTTGGTAAAAACGACCTTGCCATCCGCATTGGTCAGCCACAACATGACTGGCGCGTCTTCAGCGACAATGCGGAAATCGGTATCTTGAGATAATATTTTAGGATTTGATGCTTCGTGTTTGCCTGCGTGTGCAATTTTATTTTTATCCATAACAGTCCTTTAGAACAGAGTTAAAGAAACTTAATCACAATAGTCATTCAGAAAATGTTCGCGAGCCTCGTCAGGTGGCGGGGTCGCTAGTTTTATGTCGATACATTGAATACAAACCATTGCAGTTTGTGAGCTGAAAAAAACTAAGTGTATCGGATTAAACGCTATATTTAGCATCATGGCAAGTAACCCTACTAAAACATGGGTTATTGGGTTGTTAATTCACCTCATCACCTATTAGGTAATACCAGCGATTTTTGAAGCAAACAAAATGGCTCAGTTCGTGTAATCGTTCTGTTTTACCGGCAATTTTATAGCGCGCTACAAACTCTACCGTTGCAGTGGATTCGCTCATTGTTTCAGCATGCCTTACTTGCAAGCCTAGCCATTTAGTAGGTGGGTCTTCGGCTAAATTAAGTGCATCAGGCCGAGTATCGGGATGCCACGTTTGCAACAGGTACTCTTCAAGCGCGAATACATAAGCGGTATAGCGCGAGCGCATGAGCGTCGCTGCAGTAGGTGCAGCAAGGCCTAGGTGATAGTTTTCGCAACAGGCACTGTAAACTTTTCCGCTTTCACAAGGGCAAAGACTGACAGTTGTGTTTTTGGCTAAATCCTTAGATGATTTCACGCGTCTCTAAAAACTCAATGTCAGGGTAACGTTCTTGTGCCATTTGTAAATTCACACGATTTGGCGCGAGGTATACATATTCTTCTGCACCATCTAAAGCCACATTAAAACCGTATTTATCGGCAATCGCACTCAGGTCTGCATCTTTGCCGCGTAGCCAGCGTGCGGTGTAACAATCATAGTTTTCAAATACAATATCCACGCCATATTCGTGCTCCAGGCGATGTGCTACCACATCGAATTGCAGCATGCCGACTGCGCCTAATATCAAGTCGTTGCTTAAAAGGGGGCGGAATAATTGCGAAGCACCTTCTTCTGCAAGTTGCTGCAAACCTTTTTGTAGTTGCTTCATTTTGAGCGGATTTTTTAATCTTGCACGGCGGAAAAACTCAGGTGCAAATGATGGAATGCCAGTGAATTTAAGCGCTTCGCCCTCGCTGAATGTATCGCCAACTTTAATGGTACCGTGATTAGGAATACCGATAATATCGCCTGAATAAGCTTCATCCATCGTAGTGCGGTCTTGCGCCATAAAAGTAATTGCATTGTTTACAGCCATTAGCTTACCCGTAGATACTTGCTTAATCTTCATGCCACGTTCAAAGCGCCCGGAACACACGCGTAAGAATGCAATACGGTCACGGTGTTTTGGATCCATATTGGCTTGAATCTTGAACACAAAACCTGAAAACTTTGCTTCATCAGGTGCAATTTCTCGGCTTGAGGTGTTGCGTGCAAGTGGCGCAGGAGAAAGATCCACAACTGCGTCTAGCAGTGACTGCACACCGAAGTTGTTAATGGCTGAACCAAAGAATACCGGTGTTTGTTTACCGTTTAAATAACGTGCGGTATCAAAGGTATGCGATGCACCGCGCACCAACTCGATATCAATACGAAGCTCATCTGCAATATGGCCGAGCAACTCATCCAAACGCGGATTATCCAAGCCTTTAATCGTTTCAGAAGTGCCTTTGTCAGCGCGCGGGTCAAAAAATGAAACGGTATCGGTATACAGGTTATAAACCCCCCTGAAACTTTTACCCATACCGATTGGCCAGGTCATAGGTGCGCATTCCATGCCTAAGGTGGTTTCAATCTCGTCAAGCAGTTCAATTGGCGCACGGCTTTCACGGTCAAGTTTATTGATAAATGTGATGATAGGCGTATCGCGCATACGGCACACGTTTAACAATTTAATGGTTTGTGCTTCTACGCCATTCACCGAATCAATTACCATGACGGCAGAGTCCACGGCAGTTAACGTACGATACGTATCTTCTGAGAAGTCGTCATGGCCTGGGGTATCCAGTAAATTCACCATGTGTTCACGATACGGAAACTGCATTACGGATGAAGTGACTGAAATACCGCGTTGTTTCTCAAGCTCCATCCAGTCAGACGTTGCATGGCGCGAGGCTTTACGACCACGTACTTCACCTGCTACCTGAATTGCACCGCCGAACCACAATAATTTTTCAGTCAGTGTGGTTTTACCCGCATCAGGGTGGGAAATAATGGCAAAGGTGCGGCGACGTTTGATTTGAGCTTGTAATGGTGTTGTTGGCAGTGCGGACATGGTGAACTTGAATTAGGCAAAACGGTATTTTACCCGAAATAGTATTTATTCCGTCACTCTATGCTCGACACGGAATTTAGGATTTTTATAATAGTCAAAAATTTGATGATGTAATTTGCATTTAAATGTGATTAACCATGAAATTACCGTTAATTCCTAGTTGTGATTATATAAAGAAAACATTTGTAACTATACAAAACTGTATAGTATAGTAAGCTGCAGTCATTTCATTGCAAGCTTCATAGTTTTTTACTATGAATAAATGTATTAAAGGAAGAAGTGATGAATAAATTTATAATACTTTTGGGTGGCTTGCTGATTACAGCATGTACCTCTGCTGCAGTGATAAAAACTCCCGCCCCCGCCATATCCGCTGCAATGAAAAAAATTATGGTGGTTGATTTTGAGTTACGCGATGTATCGCCTATTCCAAATGTCGCGCAAGAAGTAGAGCGCACGGCACTGATTGACTCTGTCATCAGAAAAGAACTTGCTAGCAATGGCTATGAACTCATGCCGGCATGTGCCGAGCTGAAAAAAGCAAGTGATCAAGGCAATAGTTACTTATATGATCGCCCTGAAATTGCTGGAAAATTGGGCGGCGATTGTGGTGCTGACTATGTGTATATGGGTCAAACATGGAAGCCAAGCTTTTTGTTTGTATTTCCACAAGTGCAAGTGGTTGATACCCGCAAAAATCTCACACGTGAACAGTTGGTGGTTGTGAGTAGAGTGGTGCAGCTTGAGGCCTCTACACTAGATAAGAACGTAACTGAAGCAGCAGGAAAGAAATTGGCTCTACAGATTATTGAGAAACTTAAGTCTTTGAAACAATAAAATATTTACTCATGAATCAATGTGCGTTTTGGTTCACTTCCCTCGCATCAAAAAGAAGGCTGCCAATATTAGCGCTACCAATACCAGCAAGCCTTCCATGCTTATTTCACCACTTCTTTAAGCTGTTCCAGAATCGCAGGGTTATCCAGCGTGGAGATATCTGAAGTAATTTCTTCACCTTTGGCCAAGCTGCGCAACAGCCTGCGCATAATCTTGCCTGAGCGGGTTTTCGGTAAATTGTCGCCAAAGCGAATTTCATCTGGTTTGGCGATTGGGCCGATTTCTTTACCTACCCAATCACGCAGAGTAGCCACGATTTTCTTCGCTTCTTCGCCTTCCGGACGTTTACCTTTTAGCACTACATAAGCAACCACAGACTCGCCTTTAATATCGTGTGGTTTACCCACTACGGCTGCCTCTGCAACCAATGGATTGGATACTAATGCAGATTCAATTTCCATTGTGCCTAAACGGTGACCAGACACATTAAGCACATCATCAATCCGACCCATGATGGTGAAGTTGCCTGTTTTAGCGTCACGCACTGCACCATCGCCTGCGAGGTAAAGTTTGCCACCTAAATCTACTGGATAGTAGCTGGAGATGAAGCGTTCAGGGTCGTTGTAAATAGTACGTATCATCGATGGCCATGGCTTTTTGATGACCAGCAAACCACCCGTACCCCATGGAACATCTTTGCCTGTTTCGTCTACCACATCAATCACAATACCGGGAAATGGCATAGTGCAGGAGCCTGGCACTAACGAATGCGCACCCGGCAACGGCGTAATCACATGACCGCCAGTTTCTGTCTGCCAGAAGGTATCGGCGATTGGACAGCGACTGCCGCCTACCTGCTCAAAATACCACATCCAAGCTTCTGGGTTAATTGGCTCACCTACCGTACCAAGCAAGCGCAGGCTTGATAGATCGTAGTTGCTGGGGTGAGTCTTAGGGTCAGTATCACCGGCTTTAATGAGTGAGCGAATTGCCGTTGGAGCAGTGTAGAAAATAGAAACTTTATGTTTTTCTATCATCTGCCAAAAGCGGCCAGCATCAGGATAAGTGGGAATACCCTCAAACACCACTTGTGTTGCGCCCATGGCAAGCGGGCCATACGTCACATAACTGTGGCCGGTAATCCAGCCGACATCGGCGGTACACCAATATATATCATCTGGTTTTACATCAAACGTCCAGCGCATGGTATTCATGGCATGTAGTAAATAACCGGCAGAGCTATGTTGTACACCCTTTGGTTTGCCGGTCGAGCCTGAAGTGTAGAGCAAGAATAGCGGATGTTCTGCGTTCACCATCACAGGTTCGCAAGTATCTTGCTGGCCTGCGATCAAGTCGCTCCACCAAATATCTTTCGCATTCCAGGCAACCTCTTGGCCTGTTTTTTTCAGCACAATCACTTTTTGAATAGAATCCCACCCAGACTCACTTTTTGCTTGGGCGATGCCTTCATCGACTGCTTGTTTGAGTGGCAATGTTTTTCCACCGCGGAATTGACCATCTGAAGTAATGACTGCTACTGCACCAGCATCAATCATGCGTTCATGCAGACTTTTCGCTGAAAATCCACCAAATACGACAGAGTGCGTCAGCCCCAAGCGTGCACAGGCTTGCATGGCGACAATGGCTTCTATGCCCATTGGCAGGTAAATGATGACGCGCGAGCCAATCGCTAAATTAAGCGTTTTTAGACCATTAGCAAATTGGCAGACTTGGTGATAAAGCGCTTTGTAAGTAACAGTTTTGGTATCACCGTTATCTGCTTCAAAAATGATGGCAACTTTATTAGGGATAGTGCTAAGGTGCTTATCTAAGCAATTGACTGAGACATTTAGCTCACCATCTTCAAACCATTTGTAAAAAGGGGCGTTATCTTCATTCAATGTTTTGGTGAATGGTTTGTGCCACACTAAAAGTTCACGCGCTAATTTTGCCCAAAAGCCTTCATAGTCGGCTTCAGCTTCGGCGCACAGTTTATGATAAGCGTCTATACCAGAGACATTGGCAGATTTTACAAAATCTGGATGAGGCTCAAAAACGCGTGTTTCGGTTAAAACTGATTCAATCGACATGCAACTTCCCCAATTATGCTTTACGCACTTATAATAAATTTGATTTGATTCTTAGCCTACCAACCACCACCATATTACCTTAAATTTTGCTTAATAAATCCATGCTTACACTTGACATCATTCTATCAGAAAACCGCGCCACGTCTAGCGATGAGGCGTATGTGCGCCATGCAGCAGCATGTAGTCCATTTGTGGCAAGGTTGCTTACAAAAGATGCACTATTACTCAATGATTTGCTAGTAAACCTGCATCAACAGTATCAGTTATGTGACATGCAGAATTTTTTATCGCAACAAAATATTATTGATGAATTGACACTAAAACGTGCTTTACGTGTTTTACGCAGCCAAGTTTTAGCTCGAATCATTGTGCGAGATTTAAATGGTTTGGCAGACTTGAAAGAAGTGATGTTAACGACTTCTTTACTCGCAGAAGTGACCGTGGAAACTGCGATTAAATTTTTATCAAGTTGGTTAACGCCACAGTATGGTGAGCCTACTAATGCGCAGGGCGATTTGCAATCACTCATTGTGGTCTCCATGGGCAAGCTGGGTGGGTACGAACTTAATGTGTCATCTGACATTGATTTAATTTTTGCTTTTGAGGACGATGGAAACACTAACGGCAATAAACCAATTAGCAACCAAGAGTTTTTTACTAGGCTAGCAAAAAAACTTATATCTGCTATTGATGAAATCACTCAGGATGGTTTTGTTTTTCGTGTGGATATGCGATTAAGACCATTTGGAAGTGAAGGTGCTTTGGTGAGTTGCTTAGATGCACTGGAAGATTATTATCAAAATAATGGCCGCGAATGGGAGCGCTATGCTTGGATTAAAGGGCGAGTTATTACCCAAAATGGGCAGACACTCGAAAAACTACTTAAGCCGTTTGTCTTTAGAAAATACTTAGATTTTGGTGCCTTTGCTTCAATGCGTGATTTGAAAATTCAAATTCAGCGTGATGTAAATAGTAGG
>JANOHT010000159.1:0-38322 GCA_031406605.1 Methylotenera sp.
ATACAAATACAAACAGCAACAACCACACCACGTCCACAAAATGCCAGTACCACGAAACTGCCTCAAAAGCGAAGTGGTTATCATTGGTAAAATGTCCTGCAAGTACACGTCCCAAAATCACGCTCAACATAATGGCGCCCAATGTCACGTGAGCACCATGAAAACCCGTCAGCAGGTAGAATGTTGCGCCGTAGACGCCAGTCTTAATGGTGAAATCAGCAGATTGATATTCATGCACTTGAAGTACAAGGAAAATTGCCCCGAGCAGAACGGTTAATACCAGCCCAATTTTTAATTGAGTACGATTGTTCTTTTTAAGTCCCCAGTGCGCCCAAGTCACCGTTGCACCAGAACTCAGTAGTATCATGGTATTAATAGCGGGAATGCCCCATGCAGCCATGGGTGTAAATTGCTCATGTAATCCTGGCCCTGCAGTAGGCCATATTGCACTGTAATCTGGCCATAACAAAGGCGTATCGCCTAACCAAGGTACAGAAAAATTACGGGTGTAAAACAATGCACCAAACAAGGCAGCAAAAAACATCACCTCAGAAAAAATGAACCACACCATTCCCCATCGATAAGAGACATCAACTTGACTGTTGAACTTACCTGCAAGACTTTCGCGTATGACTGCACCAAACCAGCCAAATAGCATAAACGCCAGTATTAGAACGCCTGTAACCATCAGATAAATACCCACAGGCTGGTTTTGTAGCTGCAATAAAAAACCACTTGCCAAGGTGAAAATAGCAACAGAACCAACTATAGGCCACCATGATGGTGCTGGTAAGTAATAGTGTTTAGCTTGCATGATGATTTCCCTTATTTAATCGCTGGCGGGTTTTCAAAGGTATGGTAAGGCGGTGGAGAAGGCAATGTCCACTCCAGTGTATCCGCGCCTTCCCAAGGCTTTTCCCCGGCGTGTTTACCACTGCGTATGCACTTAACCACTGTATAAAGAAACAGTAATTGAGCTGCGCCAAGTACAAATGCACCAACGGAAGAAATCACATTAAAATCTGCAAACTGTAGGGCGTAATCTGGAATACGACGTGGCATACCGGCTAACCCTGTGAAGTGCATAGGAAAAAAAGTGACATTAAAAGCAATGGTAGTAAGCCAAAAATGCCATTGACCTAATCTTTCATCATACATATGTCCCGTCCATTTAGGCAGCCAGTAATACACGCCAGCCATGATGCTCATCGCTGCGCCGGAAAATAATACATAGTGAAAGTGTGCAACTACGTAATAAGTATCCTGCAATTGGATATCTACCGGCACCACGGCCAGCACGAGCCCGCTAAAACCTCCTATCGTGAACAAACAGACTACTGCCACAGAAAACAACATCGGTGTTTCGAATGTCATTGATCCGCGCCACATGGTCGCAATCCAATTAAATACTTTCACACCCGTAGGTATCGCGATTAGCATAGTGCTGTACATAAAAAATAATTGCGCTGCCACACCCATCCCTACTGCAAACATATGATGTGCCCACACCAGAAAAGACAGAATCGCGATGGAGGCTGTTGCATATACCATGGAGTGGTAGCCAAACAAAGGCTTACGTGCAAAGGTGGGAATGATGGTAGACAGTATGCCGAATGCCGGAAGAATCATGATATAAACTTCTGGGTGCCCAAAAAACCAGAATATGTGCTGAAACATCACAGGGTCACCTCCCCCGGCTGCATCAAAAAAATGCGTACCAAAGTGACGATCCGTCAGCAGCATGGTGACTGCTGACGCCAACACTGGCATCACTGCAACTAACAGATAAGCAGTAATCAACCAGGTCCAAACAAACATCGGCATTTTCATCAGTGTCATGCCCGGAGCTCGTAGGTTAAGGATAGTAGTGATGATATTAATCGAACCGATAATAGAGGACAGCCCCATGATATGTATCGCTAAAATCGTCATGTCGTAGCCTGGCCCACCTTGGATATAAAGCGGTGGATACATGGTCCAACCACCTGACACAGCACCACCAGGAGCGAAAAATGAACCTAATAACAACATTGCCGCCATTGGTAATAGCCAAAAACTCCAATTGTTTAATCGAGGAAAGGCCATATCTGGTGCGCCTATCATCAATGGGATCTGCCAATTCGCAAAACCAACAAAGGCAGGCATGATCGCCCCAAAAATCATGATAAGTCCATGCATGGTAGTCAGCTGGTTAAATAGGTTGGGCTGAAAAAATTGTAGGCCGGGTTGAAATAATTCCGTGCGAATCAGCATCGCCAATGCACCAGCAAACAAGAACATGGCAAAGCTAAACCACAAATACAAGGTACCTATGTCCTTGTGGTTAGTCGTCGTCAGCCAACGCATGATACCTGTGGGATGTGCATGCTCATGTGAGTGGGCGATGGTCGTCATGAAGGTGCTCCTTTTTTGCGTAATGCGGCGGCTTCCGCGGGCTGTACCATATCCCCAGTCTTATTGCCCCAACTATTGCGTTCGTAACTGACGACAGCAGCTACTTCCAAATCAGTCAGTTGCTGTCCAATTCCTTGCATGGCAGTGCCGGGTATGCCGTGCATTACGATATCAAGGTGCTCATTTTTAGTACCCATTACTATCTTGCCATCTTTCCAAAATCCCCGTTTGGCTAATGGCGAAGTAACTTCAGGACCTGCCCTGAATGCTGACCCCTCAACTAATGACGGAAACACTCCCGCAACACCTAAGCCATTAGCTTGATGACATATTGCACAGCGGCTTAAATATACTTTTTCACCCTCTTTTATCAGTTCATCCAATGTATAAACTTTAGCGCTTGCTGTTTCCACGAGACTGGATTTTTGGACTTGTAGCCAGCCAGTATATTGTTCAAGTGGCATAGCCTCTACCACAATAGGCATATAACCATGACCAACGCCACATAGTTCGGCACACTGCCCACGATAAATACCAGGCTTATCTACTTGAAACCACACTTCATGGATAAAACCAGGGATAGCATCTTGCTTAATGCCAAATTCCGGCACCCACCAAGAATGGATGACATCAGTAGACGTGAGCAATATACGTATTTTTTTACCGGTAGGCACCACTAATGGTTTATCGACTTCCAGTAGATAATGCGGACCTTTTACTGCCTTGTTATTGATTTGGTCTTGCGTGGTAGAAAGGTTGCTAATGAAATTGACATCTTCCCCAAGATATTCATATTCCCAAACCCATTGGTGTCCAGTGACTTTAATATTCATATCTGCATGATCTACATTTTTCATGGCCAGAACGGTTTTCGTGGTGGGGAAAGCAATACCAATCAGAATAAAAAAAGGGATGATTGTCCACATGACTTCCAGCTTGGCATTTTTGTGAAATTGCACAGCTTGATGCCCAGCCGATTTTCTATGTTTGAATAACGCATAGAACATGAATCCAAACACAAATACAAAAATAAACAGACACACCAGCAATATAAGCGTGTGCAGGTCGTAAATCTGCTGGGCAATGGGGGTGGCTGGCAATTGCAGGTTCAGATTGTACTCAGCATAAGCATTACCTGAAATGATACTTAAATACGCAATGATTAAATTAGAGGTTTTCATGCCAAAAATCCTCCGAGTCGAGGTTTTAACTGGCGCGCCAAATTTAGCCGCTCTTCACTAGTCATGTGGTGACCAAACTCAACCTCACGACCATGTGAGCGTAACGCTAGCCTTCGGCAGTAGCCATTAGGCATGCAATCCAGCACCACACGAGACCAATACCCGCTAAGTTCGATGCGCTTATCCTGCTTTAATTCATGCGTTTCAACAATGACCTTATCATCATCAATGCTTAGACTTTCATAATCACCGGAGTGAAGCAGAATATGATAAAAACAGTACCCAAGCGCTAGCAATTCTGCCCCTGCGAAAGGTAATACCGGCCAAGCACCCATGAGTAAAAAGGTGAAGGCAATTACCAAGGAAATAAAGGAAATGATGGAAAAAACAAGCAAGGTAGCCGCTGGTGACAGAGAACAATTCGGTCTAGCGATTACTGTGTAATGTCCAGATGAAGCTACACCGCTGATATTAATCATGATATGCCTCTTTTTTTTCTCAGAAACGCCACGCTTACCACCCAAGCCAGCCTAACCGATGCTTGCAACAGCGCAACAGTGCATTCTATGAAAACAACTTATAAACTTTAGACAACAGCACTAAAATTTTAGTTCAATTAAATCAAGTTAGGAAATATAGAGGGGCAGCTGAAAGAGTCAGGGACACCATTAAAAACGTATTAACAGTCAAACAGTTGATTTATATTGCTATATTGACAGATTATTTTGTGCAATAAGGCCTAGGGAAATAGGCTTCCCGACGTTATCTACGGTTTTTATCTACTCGCATTTATTTTGATTGAACCTCTTTACTGCCAAGTAAAACATAGGTATCGACAATGCCTTTACCTTTAATTTCCACACTGGCTTTTGCTGAAAATACATAAGCATCTTCCAAAAGAGTCTTAACATTTTGCGTCACCTGAATATTATTGGGCGCACAAATATGCTCCATGCGACTCGCCAAATTAACAGTATCGCCCCATAAGTCATAACTGAACTTGGCGCTACCAATCACACCAGCAACCACAGGACCGGCATTAATACCGATACGCATTTGTAAATCTAAACTAGTTTTAATCGCCACCTCTTTTAATGCCGCATGCATTTCTAGCGCCATATCTGCGATACGGTGTGCATGGTCTGTACAAACTACTGGTGCACCAGAAATCACCATATAAGCATCGCCAATGGTCTTAATTTTTTCGACTTGATACTTATCCGCAAGTTGGTCAAACCTTAGAAACACTTGTGACAAAAAATCAATCAACTGTGTTGGTGGCATTTTTTCAGAAATATGTGTGAAATTAACCAAATCGGCAAACATGACTGTCACCGAGTCATAAGAATCTGCGATACGCATATCGTTATCCTTAAGGCGTTCAGCGATGGCAGCGGGCAAAATATTAAGTAATAATTTCTCTGACCTGGCTTTCTCCAGTTCTAGTGAAATCAAAATGCGTTCTTTTTGTGATTGAAAAAACCGTAATACGCCGTAGAGTATCGCTGCAGTGCCAGTAATGTTCATTAAGAAAAAAACGTCTTTTACATTAGTTGGGATAGGCATGGCATTGCCGGCAAAAAAAGGATTGAGTTTCCATGAAACGAAAGCTAAGCCTACAAACAACAAGAACCAAGGTGTTGATTGGCGTGTGCCTAATATCATTAAAGCACCTACTGGCGATAATATTGCCCATATCGCCACACCACTAGATGCTGCAAAACCACCAATGGCCCATTGCATAAAAAATGGCATCACCAATAACATGGCAAGCTGAGTAAAAGTAGCCGATTCAAATCGTTTATAGCGGTAAAAAATAAAAAGGCTGACATAAGAAATAACCAAATAGAAGTAAGGCACTGCGGCCATTACTGCGTAGCCTTCACCTAAATCTGATAAAGTAAATATCCAGAAAATACAAACTAAAGTCTCTGCTATCACAAGCAAAGATAATATGGATTTACCTAATACGGCTGGCGATGGACTAACAAAATTACTCCAAAAATCGCGCGTGAACATTGATGAAAGTTCTAAATTTTGTGACATTTTTTGCTTAGATTATTTTATCGTTAGTATTTTGTTGTCAATACTATAGCGCAAAAATAACGCACGTAAAAATTCATGTAAAAATTATCTTAACTATAATTTTTACGTGCGTTATTTTGACTTTTAATTTAATTATTTATCATGTAAATTAAACCAAATACTATACTGTGTTGTCTACACGCTTCAGCTACAAAAACAGCTCGAAAGTAAACGTATATATAAGGATTTTCTACATGGTAAAAGCCTCTCAAACATTACGCGACATTACTGGTATGGGTCACCATGCAGCCAACTTAAAAGGCTCTGCGCTTATTCTCATCGATATACAAAACACCTATCGCCATGGCGTGATGCAATTAACAAACGTAGAACCTGCAATTTTAGAGGCACAAAAGCTATTACAAAAAGCACGCGCACTTAAAGTGCCAGTCATTCATATACAGCATGATGCAGGTGTAGGTTCACCTTATGATGTAACAGCTGAAATTGGCGCTATTGCTACTGAGGTTGCACCAATCGCTGGTGAAAAAGTGATTATTAAAAACTATCCAAACGCGTTTGTACAAACAACACTTGATGCTGAGCTTAAAAAATTAGGGGTGAAAAATATTGTACTGGCTGGATTTATGACGCACATGTGCGTTAACTCTACGGCACATGGTGGGTTTAATTTAGGTTATGCACCTACTATTGTCGCCAGTGCAACCGCAACTAGGCCGCTCATGAGCGTGAATGGTAAAACCCTGAGTGCTGAAGAAGTTCACCTTGGCGCGTTAGCCTCTACACGCGATTTATACGCTGTTGTGGTAGATGATATTGACGGATTAAACACATAATAAAGCTGACTTATATAATATAGCTTTTCGCTAAAATAATTTACATATTGATACGTTTTAGACTTGATTTGAATACGTCTAAGGGTTATTGTTTAGGTCGGGCTTATCTTTGTAACCCTTTTATCTATAAGGGATTAAGAAGATTTTAGTTAAATTTTTAGTTAGTTTTACACATAATAAAAACAGTGACGAAGTAATGCGGTTTTACAATTAGATACACTATTAAATCAACAGTAATACTGGAGGAGTTAGCATGAGTTTGGATCTATTAAAAGGCCTTGGTGTAAAAATCCCTTACAAAGCCAAATACGATAATTTTATTGGCGGCAAGTGGGTTGCACCTGTAAAAGGTGAATACTTTGACGTTATTACACCTATTACTGGCAAACCGTACACAAAAGCTGCTCGTTCTAGTGCAGAAGATGTTGAGCTTGCGTTAGATGCAGCACACGCAGCCGCAGATAAATGGGGCCGTACACCACCTGCTGAACGTGCAAATATGCTACTTAAAATTGCAGACCGCATGGAAGCTAATCTTGAACTCATTGCAACTGCTGAAACCATTGATAACGGCAAACCAATTCGCGAAACAGTGAATGCTGATATTCCTTTAGCTATTGACCACTTCCGTTATTTTGCAGGTTGCTTGCGTGCACAAGAAGGTAGCTTAAGCGAACTTGACGAAACTACTGTGGCGTACCATTTCCATGAGCCATTAGGTGTCGTTGGTCAAATCATCCCTTGGAATTTCCCAATTTTAATGGCGGCTTGGAAATTAGCACCTGCTGTTGCTGCCGGTAACTGTGTAGTGATGAAGCCAGCAGAATTTACCCCTATCAGCCTATTGATCGTGATGGAATTGATTGCTGATATTTTACCGCCAGGTGTGATTAACGTTGTTAATGGCTATGGTCGCGAAGTAGGCGCACCACTGGCTAACAGCCGCCGTATCGGAAAGATCGCCTTTACTGGCTCTACTGCAACAGGCCGCGTCATTGCGCAAGCTGCTGCGTCAAACTTGATTCCAGCGACTTTGGAACTAGGTGGCAAATCACCTAACGTGTTCTTTGAAGATATCGCTGATGCAGACGATGACTTCTTTGATAAAGCGGTTGAAGGTTTGGTATTGTTTGCATTCAACCAAGGTGAAGTCTGTACTAGCCCATCACGTGCGTTAATTCAAGAATCTGTTTACGACAAATTTATGGAACGTGCCTTACCGCGTGTTGCCGCAATTGTACAAGGCAACCCGCTAGACCCTAATACTATGATTGGTGCCCAAGCTTCTCAAGACCAACTTAACAAAATCATGTCTTACATGGACATTGGTAAACAAGAAGGTGCAGAGCTTCTTATTGGCGGTCAACGCAATATCCTCAAAGGTGAATTTGCCGAAGGTTACTACGTGCAACCAACGCTACTTAAAGGCCACAACAAAATGCGCGTGTTCCAAGAAGAAATTTTTGGTCCAGTGCTCGCTGTAACAACCTTTAAAGATGAAGCGGATGCGCTGGCAATTGCCAATGACACTGTATTTGGTTTAGGTTCAGGTGTTTGGACGCGTGATGGTAGCCGTGCTTACCGTATGGGTCGTTGTATTAAAGCTGGTCGTGTGTGGACTAACTGTTACCATGCCTACCCTGCACACGCAGCATTTGGTGGCTATAAGGAGTCTGGTATCGGTCGTGAAACACATAAAATGATGTTAGACCATTACCAACAAACTAAAAACTTGTTAGTAAGCTACAGCCCTAAAAAACTAGGTTTCTTCTAAGATTACTAGGTTTTTTTAGGCTTGAAGTAGTAAGTTAACGAGCGTAATATCAAGAGGTAGCTTTGGCTACCTCTTGTTTTTTGTAATGCTATTTTTTAAAAAATTATTTAATAAATAATTGGCTTTAGTAGTTTTTGTATTTAAAGTTTCTGGAGATTAAGTGATGGCTGAACGCGTTTCTGCAACCCCTGCTGCCATTGAGCTAATTCACAAACTCACGGCTGAGCATGGTCCAATTTTATTCTTCCAATCTGGTGGGTGCTGTGAAGGTAGCGTTCCATTATGTATGCCTGTCAATGAGTTCAAACCTAGCCCGTCAGATATCGTAGTAGGTGAAATCGAAGGTGCACCGTTTTACATGGGCCACAACCACTTTCAGTTCTCTGAGAATACTCATACTATTTTAGAAGCACTCCCCGGCTCTAGTGGCTCATTCTCACTAGACTGTGGCACAGGCATGGCATTTATCACCCGCGGACGCTTATTCACTGATGAAGAGTTAAAAGAGCTGCCGCCTGTTGTTAAATATGGATATTAAGTCAGCAAAATCAATCAACAATAAAAAACCTGCTAAACATTGCAGTAAAAACGTCAGTCCAACGTCAAAGTATTGTAAAATTACATCTGGCGGGCCTCCCCGCATTGTGAAGTAGCCAATCTGGTCAGGTGCGGAAGCAAGCAGCCACAACTATCAAGCAAGTGCCGGGGTAAGGGCTCGCCTCTTTATTTGTACTTGATGAAATTTACGCTGGCTTTATAAATGAATGCAGGATAAATCAATACAGGTTTAGTCAATAAATTCAGCTAAAGTTTCTTTATGAAAGTAGATGCATTTATCTCATGAGCTACCACAACGTATGAGTTATCAAGTTCTGGCCCGTAAATGGCGCCCAAAATCTTTCGAAACACTGGTCGGACAAGACCATGTGGTACGTGCGCTGACTAATGCACTAGAACAAAATCGTTTACACCATGCCTATTTATTTACCGGCACACGCGGTGTTGGCAAAACGACTATTGCACGTATTTTAGCTAAATCCCTTAATTGCGAAACTGGTATCACCGCAACACCTTGCGGTATTTGTGCTGCCTGTACTGAAATTGATAAAGGTCGCTTTGTAGACCTGATTGAGGTCGATGCTGCCAGCAACACACAAGTGGATGCAATGCGTGATTTGCTTGATAACGCTCAATATGCACCTACTGCTGGGCGATTTAAAGTGTACATCATCGATGAAGTACACATGCTGTCTAAGAGTGCATTCAATGCCATGCTTAAAACGCTGGAAGAACCACCAGCACATGTTAAATTTATTCTCGCTACTACTGACCCCCAAAAAGTACCTGTGACGGTTTTATCACGCTGTTTGCAGTTTAATCTACGCCAAATGGCTGGCACCTCAATTACTGGTCATTTGCAGAACATACTAACTCAAGAAAACATCGCCTTTGAACCAACAGCATTACATTTAATTTCACGTGCAGCTGCGGGCAGTATGCGTGATGCTTTGTCACTCACTGACCAAGCGATTGCCTATGGCGGTCAAACGGTAAATGAGGCTGAAGTCCGTGCGATGCTAGGTGCGATTGATCAAAGTTACTTATATCAGTTGCTAGACGCGCTACTTGCGAATGATGGTGCCCGCCTGATTGCACAAGCAAAGTCTATGGAAGAACGTAGCCTTTCATTCGAGGCGGCACTAAATGATTTAGCGCAACTATTACACCAAATTGCGGTGATACAAACAGTACCGGACAGTGTTGCGGATGACTTACCTGAGCGTAATGCGTTGTTGGATCTAGCGCAAAAAATTCAGCCAGAAACTTTACAGTTATATTATCAAATCGCGCTTTTAGGTCGTCGAGATATAGGCCTTGCACCAGATGAGTTTGCTGGCTTTACCATGAGTTTATTACGTATGTTGGCATTTACGCCTAATGAAGCTAACGTGCAAAAAACGCAGAGTAATACGCAGAATAAACCGCTTAATGCCCCTTTAACTAGCGCGCTAAAATCTCCGTTAACTGTAAAGCCAGTGGTCAATCCTGCTTCAACAGTTGTACATGATGAACAATCTACTGAACTTGTATCCACATACAATTTACCTGCAGATGATGCTGAGAAAATGCAAATTGTGAGTGAAAATGTTGCTGAAAACAACATGCATGATTCAGGTTCCAGCAACGACTCCAACAACTTTAACGGCAACTGGCGTGGCCTGTTAGATGAGTTAAAGCTTGGCTTAGTAAGAACATTAGCGCAACACTGCGAGCTGATTAGCTATGATGAAAATAGCATATCACTCGGTGTACCTGAATCGCAAAAGCACCTGTTATTACCGAATTATCAAGAAAAGTTGGGTAGTGCAATTTCACAATATTTCGGTAAGAAAATAAAACTACAATTCAGCATAGGCGGCACTGGCAATACACCCGCCAAACAAATTTCGCAAGAAAAAGCGTACGCGCAAGCGAATGCTGAAAGTGCGATTGAAGACGATAGTTTTGTACAAGCTTTAATTAACGATTTTGGTGCGTCAATCATTCCAAACAGTATCAAACCCATTTAACACAATATTTACTTTGTAATAGGAGAATTAAAATGATGAAAGGCGGCATGGGTAATTTAATGAAGCAAGCTCAGCAAATGCAAGCCAATATGGCTAAAGCACAGGAAGAGCTAGCGAACATAGACGTAGAAGGTGTTGCTGCGAATGGTCTAGTAAAAGTACAAATGTCCTGTAAAAATGAAGTGAAACGCATCACTTTGGACGATAGCGTAATGGATGACAAAGAAACCTTAGAAGATTTATTAGTAATTGCGCTAAAAGATGCAACTGCAAAAGCTGAGGCAACCTCATCTGCCCGTATGTCGAGCTACATGCCCGCCGGCATGAAACTGCCATTCTAGTCAAAATTTGCTGATTAATGAAAAACCCTCCTGCCCTTGAGCAGCTGATTGATAGCTTAAGATGCTTACCTGGTGTTGGCCCGAAATCAGCGCAGCGCATGGCTTACTATTTATTACAGCGCGATAGAAAAGGTGCGAATAGCTTGGCAATAGCACTGGATAATGCGTTGCAAGTCGTTGATCACTGTAAATTATGCAATACATTTAGTGAGCAGCCAGTCTGCCCACTTTGCGCTGCTGATAATCGTGATAAAAGTTTGTTATGTGTAGTGGAAATGCCTACAGATTTGCTGATGCTAGAAAATACACGCGCTTATACGGGTTTATATTTTGTACTTATGGGCAGGTTGTCGCCGCTGGATGGTATAGGGCCAAAAGAAATTCATTTAGATAAACTCATCAAGCGTGCACAAGACGGTATCGTGCAAGAAGTGATTTTAGCGACAAACTATACCGTTGAGGGTGATGCTACTGCACATTATATTAGCGAATTACTCCGCACCCGTGGCATCAAAACAAGCCGTATCGCTCGTGGCATGCCCATGGGTGGTGAGATTGAATATGTGGATAGTGGCACACTAGCGCAGGCAATGATGGAGCGGCGAAGTATTACCTAATTTGAAATCTTACAACGCTTAAAGCAGGCTAAGTAGCTCATGGGGCGTTTTAATCATTAAGTCTGCCCCCCACTCTGCAGGCTTATCCGTTTCAGCAATATAACCAAATAAAGCCACTATTGTTTTCATATCAGCAGCTTTCCCTGCCTGTACATCACGCTCGGCATCACCCACATAAATGCACTCACTCGGTTTGCTATTAGTTTCTTTGCAGGCCATCAAAAGAGTATCAGGCGCTGGCTTAGGCTGCGGCGCATCATCACCACATACCAAACAAGCGCTACGTTGATACAAGCTTTTGTCTCCCATTTTAACGGCTTTAGTTAATTCCAGCGAAAAACGGCGCGGCTTATTGGTAACGATACCCCATTTGGTACCCTGCGCATCCAATTTTTCGAGCAGCTCCGCAATGCCAGGCAAAAATGTTGGGTTATTGGTAAATACAGACTCATACAAATCTAAATACTCTATACGCATTGCCTCAAAGTGTTTGTCAGCAGGTGTAATGCCAAAACCTAACTCTAATAAACCTCGTGAACCATGTGACGCTACTGGCCAAATTTCATCATGTGTCAGTGGCACTTTACCATGACGGGTTAATTGCATATTCAGTGCCAATCCTAAATCATGAGCTGTATCGACTAAAGTACCATCTAAATCAAATAATACAAGCTGCATTCGTTTAACCTAATTTGTTCAGAGTCGTATGCATCATATAATTCACAGACACATCATCGCCCAAACTATAGTGCTGGGTGATTGGGTTATAGCCCATACCCCGCATCGCTGATATATTCAAATCAGCCTGTCGCACCCAGCTTGATAGCTCAGAAGGCTTAATGAATTTTGCATAATCATGTGTACCTTTAGGTAGCAGATTTAGCACATATTCCGCTCCAATCACGGCAAATAAATAGGCTTTGGGATTACGATTAATCGTTGAAAAAAATACCGAACCACCTGGTTTAACCAGCTTTGCGCATGCAGCAACGATTGCCGACGGGTCTGGTACATGCTCTAACATTTCCATGCATGTCACCACATCAAAACTGGCTGGCTGTTCTATTGCTAGCTGCTCAACGGAAATATATTGATAAGCGACTTTTGCACCGCTTTCCAGCTGGTGCAACTTAGCTATATTGAGTGCTTTTTCACCCAAATCAATACCCATAACATCAGCACCCTTGAAATACATAGACTCTGACAAAATCCCGCCACCACATCCAACATCCAGAACGCGCTTCCCTTGCAAACCCACAATGCCATCTATATAACCCAAGCGTAATGGATTAAGCATATGCAAAGGCTTGAATTCGCTACTCTTATCCCACCACTTATGTGCAAGGTCGCCAAATTTTTGCAACTCTAATTCGTCTGCGTTCATTGTTTGTGTAGTCCTTGTTGGTGTTGCCAAAGTTTTGGCTGCCATGTATTGATAATGTCCTTTAACTGCATAGGTTCTATATTGGCATAGACACCATTGCTATAGCGTAATTCACCGGCCACCCAAGTGTGGGTGACATGCTCGCGGCCACAACTATAAACTAAATGTGAGATTGGGTCGTAGTATGGTGCCGTAGCTAAATCGCTCAACTTAACAGCAGCCAAGTCCGCCAGTTTACCAACTTCAATCGAACCGATCTTATGATCTAAACGCATCGCTTTAGCTGCGTTTATCGTAGCCATTTCAAGTGCCTGATGTGCAGGTATCACTGTTGCATCTTCACTAACACCTTTTGCCAATAGCGCACTTAAGCGCATTTCAGCAAAAATATCTAAGCGGTTATTACTCGCTACACCATCTGTGCCTAGTCCAACATTCACACCTTTAGCTAGTAATTGTGCAATAGGAGCGATACCGCTAGCCAGTTTCAAGTTAGAACTTGGGCAATGTGCAACGTGACAACCATATTCAGCCAGTAAATCAATTTCACTACTCAGCAAATGTACACAGTGAGCTGCCATTAAATCAGGGCCTAACAAACCAAACTCCGCTAATCTCTGCAATGGCCGCAAACCAAATTGCACCTCAGAGCGCGCAATTTCATCGCGCGTTTCGTGTAGATGCGTGTGAATGCCAACGCCTAATTGCTCAGCATAAGTAATCACTTTTTGAAAAGTTTGATTAGACACAGTATAGGGTGCGTGTGGTGCAATAGACGACGTTATGAGCGGATTATTACGCCAACTATCATGTGCGGCACCGCCCTTCTGCAAATAATCATCTGCATCACTGGCGTATGCTGAAGGAAACTCAAGTACCACCAAACCCAAATTTGCACGCATACCAGCCTGACTTGTGGCGGCTGCAGTGGCTTGTGGATAAAAATACATGTCGTTAAAACAAGTGATACCGCCACTCAACATTTCTGCACAGGCCAATATGGTCGCATCGTGTACATATCGTTCTGACAATATATTTTTCTCTGCTGGCCATATATAGTCATTTAGCCAAGCCATTAAAGGGATGTCATCAGCAATACCACGCATTAAGCTCATTGCCGCATGCGTGTGCAGATTAATTAAACCTGGAATCAATACATGCTCATCTAAACGAACTAGTGATGTTGCAGTGTATTTTCTCCTGGCTTCAAATATAGGCAAGATCTCGACTATCAAATCGGCCTGAATAATAACCGCATGATTTTCCAAAACAGGCTGTTTTGTTACTACAGTTGCAATCCAACGCGCTTCAATAATCAAATCAGCATTGACCGTAGTTTGAGAGAATTCATTAGTTTTAAACATAACGTTTATTTTACCAATAAAAAAGCCCCGCAATTGCGGGGCTTTAGTTTTACTTCTTAAATTTCGCCTAAATACTCAACTTATAGCAAAAATCTGTAATTAAGCATCAATTTAATCAATTATTTACAACCTGATTCACGTTGTTTTTCAGCTGAAATAACAACACGGCGATCTGGCGCAAGGCATGAAATCAATTTTTTACCTTTAACCCCTTTACAATCAGCAACTGGCTCAGCTTCGCCTTTACCAATAGCTTGTAGGCGTGAAGCATCAACACCTTGAGAAACCAAGTAATCTTTCACAATGTTTGCACGGCGCTCTGATAGTTTTTGATTGTAAGCTTCTGAGCCAATACGATCGGTATGACCAGTTACTAAGACCAACTCAATGTCTGGATTGCCTTTGATTTTAGCAGCAGCCTCATCTAAGATTGGTTTAGAGCCATCTTGTAATTTAGCTTTATCGAAACCAAATAGTTTTTCAGCAGCAATTGTCACTGTTTCAAGTTTTGGATTACATGGCGCAGCCGCTGGAATCGGTTCTGGCGCTGGAGCTGGTTCAACAGCAGCCACTGGCTCTGGCGCTGGTTCTGCAGCAGCAACTGGCATTGGAGCCGGAGCACCAAAACGGAAGATACCACCTAAGTTAACATAGGTATTACCGATTGTTTCATCAGCATCAAAACTTCTGTCTGCAGTTTTACCCTCTGCTTTGCTCCAAACATGGCGTACATCAGCTTGTAAACCAAAGCTATCGCTGAACAAATATTGCATACCTAAACCAACATTAACCATTGGTGATGTTTTTCTATCATCATCTAATGCTAAGTTGCTGTAATCTATTTTATTACTTGCAGCTCCAACACCCGCAAGTAAGAATGGGCGGAACTTGTCACGGCTAAACATGTAAAGAGCATCTACACCGATTAAAGTTTGCTTGTATTTACCGCCAACGCCTGGAATACCAGTATCTTCAGACGCACGAGCGTAACTTGCGCCAATTTGCACATCCCAGCTTGGACTTAATTCTTTACCTAGACGAATAAATGCACCACCACCGTTGTTAGCTTCTAAATCACCGTCAGTATCCATGTAGCTTACGCCTGGAACTGCATACCAAGCACCACGGTACATATCTTCGGCTGATGCAGCAAACGCCGCCATCCCAAGTGCTGCTGCTACTGCTAAATTAATTAGATTTTTTTTCATTCGTATTTGCTCCTAGTTAAAAATACTTCTTTGTATTTCTATGAATCGATAATACGCATACTGATTAGTATGCGCAATGATTTACATCAATAAAATTGCGGCTCCGAGTATGTTTTGTTGTTTTTATACAACAAAATCACATTATTTTACGTATTGCTCTGATTTTATCTGAGTTTAGGCTAAATTCTCGCTTATTCTCGTTACACACTCCACCCCTAAAACCTATATAGGTGGGACTTAGTTCCTTAGCAGCCACAACATGTTGTAGTTTCAAGGAACCAGCGAGGCCAAATGACATGTCAAATTTAAAGACTTTTTCTGCAAATTTTTTACAATTTACTGTGGAGCGATAATACATGAACGTATTACCATTCTTCTGTGCGGTGTCTAACATAACGCCACTAAAGCCTGCTCGCTGGATTGCCTCAATCAGTGTGTGCGAATATTCATATTCAGCGAATAATACCGCAATTAATTTCACCCCTTTTGCTGTGATAACTTTCAATTTATCTAAGGTAGGTTGATAATTATCAGCAGGGAAAAAACCAATTTTAATAAAATCTACTTTGGTAGTAGTCAATTTTGCAACACTATCAAAAATTAGTTGCGGTTGCATGGGTACATCACCTATGGTTGCGCTGACAAATTTTCGCTCATCTACAAAATCTACAATCGCCTCTATTTGACTAAGCGGCAATGCGCCTAATGCACCTAATGCAGGGTTTTTTAAATCAATGATATCTGCCCCGTTTTCTAGTGCAATTTGTGCTTCTGCAACACTGGTGACGCTAATCAGTAGCTGCGTCATGCCCAAATCCTATCAAACAAAGTTCTCACCTGATTGTTCCGAATAAAAATTATCTACTTTCTCCACTAGCCAGCCCCAAGCCTCTAGTTCGCGTTCACCTGCTGTTTTATCAACTGCGATTTGTAAATATTGCATTTCTGCGGTTACCTTCTCTTTCGACAACCTAGGTAAACGACTCACCAATACCGCCAATTCTATTACTGCCGCTTGAGCACGGTTAAATCCTCGAAACGGCTGATGTTGTTCCGTGTGTACAACCTCTAAAAACAACTTTGGTCTCACCGCATGATCTTCAACTTTAACTAGTTTTAGTTCCTTATGGGTCAAAGTATCTGCTAAACGAAAGCCAGCAATATGCTTAGTTGGCAAAACCTCCCATGCGTGATGTCTAGTCAATGCTGCGGCAAACACCCGCACATCGTCTGTTAAGTTCATTACTGCAGACTCTGTAGCTAAAATATTATTCAGCGTAATTGAAGGCTTATAGGGGGAAATGGTCACCAAGTCATTTTCCATCCAAATTCCAAAAGGCGTGACATGCACATTACCTTGCTCATCCATGCTCGTAATAATTGTTTCTAATATCATCATGGTGTCGACCCTTAATCTTTAGCGTTTTTAGCTGCTTCGCGCCGCTCTTTGATTGACGCTTCACGATGTGCTGTTTTGCTTGCATTATCTGGTGTTTGGCTAGCCACACCCCAATCTAGTTCCTGATCTTGCACATAGCGCTTTTTAAGTTGCCAAGCAATTTGCGCACGTGCCAATTCAACACCCAAATAAAATGCATGTGAAGCGTCATTTTCAACTTTGAGATGCTGATATAACGCAAATGGATCTACGCTTTCATGTATGCCATCTCGATTATAAATATGCATGCCCGCTTCGCTCACTTGAATACGGAAACTGGGATCTTTAATTTGTGTCGCGATTTCATTTATTTCATCTACAGAATAAGTAAACGGCCTTCTATCGTGAAGCCCTAGCAAACCATTGCTGTAGCCTCGTGGCAGCCTATCATCAAGTTTTGCAGCATGCATGATACGTCTTGCAATATCAGCCTCACAAATCGCATTAACTGCATGTGGACTTACCGATGTTGCTAATACTGCATTGATATTCAGCTCGCTAATCATGCCAAATAACAAAGCATTGATACCAGTAGTATCAGCATCTGTGAGCTCCGTTAAGTTACCTATACCCATCATAATTTCGATATCAGGATATTTTTTGCGCAATTTTTGATACCGCACGATTGAGTTAGTTAAGCCAAAATGGATAGGGTCCAAAATCGCATCGGCAATAAATGGTTTGCCTGCAATTAAACATTTATCAATAGCGCGATAAAGTGAGGCTAGCGTATGAGGTTTGGCCGCGATGAGAATAGGTGTGGCAGCTACTTCATCAGCAATCCATAAGGTATTTTCCGTGAGGCTAAGTAGGTAATCTGCGCCAGCGTGCCCTGCTGCTAATAAATCGTCAGTATTAAGTGAATCTACACTGACTTTGAAATCTAGTGCTTTAAGTGCTTTCACAGCGTCTGCCAGATGTGGAAAAGGCACCGCAGGCAAACAGCCTAAATCAATCACATTGGCACCTTGTGCTTGATAATGCTGAGCTTTTTTGATGATACCTTCAACACTTAAAAATGGCGCATCAACAATTTCTGCAAAAATCCTTACACTGTGCTGACTTAAATCAGGCTCAACACCGCCATGTCCAAAATATTGCGGCAAATCTTTCAAGTCCGCTGGACCGCGCTCAACAGGTACGCCATATTGCGCTTCAAGCTGGGTCAAGTCACCTTGGCATAAGCCTGGTAAAATCACTTTATCGGCATCGCCTGTTTCTTTCAGCCTGCGTGCGATTAAATCCGGCGTCATCAACGCGGCGACAGATACACCAATTTGGTGAATGCGATATTTAAAAGGAGGTGTTTTAGGATTGCGTTGCACTTGTTCTAATACTTTATTCAGACTTTTTTCAGCGAGCTTACCAGTTAAAAAAAGTAGATTTTTAGCCTTAGACATTGATAGAAGTTTTAATTACAGTCTGGTTAAAGTTTAGACTGAAGCCTTGCATGAATAGTTGTATCTAAACTTTGCATATCTTCCACCACTGTAGTTTCCTCAAAGTTTTTGATTTTTACAATATTTTCTAAATCGATATTGCGTGGATAGACCTTTACGACATGGTCACGAGGTGCATCAGACTCTAACTCGGGAGCAGTATCACAGGCAAAAATAATGCTCGGCACACGGGTTTTACCTGCCTGTGCATAAAGATTGGTGACTAGATTATCGGAAATTCCGCATACCATTTTAGCAATTGTATTGGAAGTAGCTGGCGCAATCACTAGTGTGTGATATTTGCCTTCGTAAAACAATTCAACCGGCACACTGCTCGCAGTTTTGTCTTGATAAACTTTGCCTACATTGTGTGTGTAACCATACTGTTGTAGTACTTCAGCTGCGGCTTTACTTAAAAATAAATCAACATCATCCAAACTATGAATGATGTCTAAACACTCTCTAAGGTAATGCCCTGAACCCGTAATTGCCCATGCCAGCCGTTGTTTGGAAGTACTGTTCACAATCTAGCTAATCAACTAAAGGTTTGTTATGCGAATGGATGACGCAAAACAATAGTCTCATCACGCTCAGGGCCTGTAGATACAATATCAACTGGCACACCGCAAAGGGCTTCTAAACGCTTGAGGTAAGTTTGTGCATTCTTAGGAAGGCCTTCCCAAGTTTTAACGCCAAATGTATTGTCGCTCCAACCTTGTACGGTTTCGTAAATTGGCTCACAGCGTGCAACATCGTCTGCGCCGATAGGTAATAAGTCTAACAACTTACCGTCCAGCATATAACCAGTGCAAATATTCAGCTCTTGAATACCATCTAATACATCTAATTTAGTAATACACAAGCCAGTAAGGCCGTTAATACGGGCTGAGCGACGTAACGCTGCAGCGTCAAACCAGCCACAGCGACGTTTACGTTTAGTGACTGTGCCGATTTCCTGGCCTTTAACCGACATTTGATTGCCTGGGCAATTTTCAGACTCGATGTCTAACTCGCTTGGGAAAGGCCCACCGCCAACACGTGTCGTGTAAGCTTTGGTAATACCCAATACGTAATGCAACATGCTTGGGCCAACGCCAGTGCCTGCTGCAGCTTGACCAGAAACGCAATTGCTAGAAGTAACGTAAGGATAAGTACCGTGATCTACATCTAACAATGTACCTTGAGCACCTTCAAACAACAAGTTTTGACCTGCTGCATTCGCTTCATACAAAGCGGCTGAAATATCGGCTACTAACGGTTTAATTAAATCTGCTTTTTGCAAGGCTGAATCTAATTGCTGATTAAAATCAACAGCTTCAGCACCTAAGTATTTGGTTAATACAAAGTTGTGATAATCCAACACATCACGCAATTTTTCACTGAATTGCTCTGGGTAAAATAAGTCATACAAACGCAATGCGCGACGTGCAACTTTATCTTCGTAAGTTGGGCCAATGCCCTTGCCTGTGGTGCCAATTTTCTTATCCGCACCGCGTTTTAGTTCACGCGCCACATCTAAACGTACATGGTAATCCAGTATCAAAGGACAACCCGGACTAACTTTTAATCGGCTTCTAACCTCCAAGCCATCTTTTTCCAACGCATTGATTTCATTTAGTAAATGACCTGCATCTAATACTACACCGTTACCGATGTAGCAATTCACACCACTGCGAACGATACCTGAAGGTACTAAATTAAGCTTATAAACACGTTGTGCAGCACCTTGTCCTACAACCAATGTATGGCCTGCATTGTGCCCGCCTTGAAAACGCACTACACCTTGTGCATGATCAGTAAGCCAATCAACGATTTTTCCCTTACCTTCATCACCCCACTGCGTGCCAATGACCACTACATTTTTTGCTACTTTGTTTACCATAACGATGACTTTATAATTTTAATTTGTATATTGTGTAATTTCGTATGCGCACTGCATACGCGTGTTTTAACTTTGGTCTTTATCAATCGCAACTACATGCCAGCCCGAATTGTAATGCACCAGCTTTCTGTCGCAATTTAATTCATTCATATTGGCTTCAAATCCTGCTAGCTCTTGCACAACGATCTGACCTTCTGCTCTTAATGCATCAATTTTAGCGGATAAGGAGAATTCCACCTCAGCAGGTGCAAATATTGCCATCACTGGTGTTGCTGGTGGCAAAGCTGTCACTACACCTCGTAAATCCAGGCTAAACCCTGTGGCTGGACGTGCGCGTCCAAAGGCTTGACCAACTTCATCATAGCGTCCACCCAATGCCAGCGGGCCTTTGTAGCCTTGTGCATAAGCAGCAAACACAATACCACTGTGATAGTGATAACCACGTAACTCACTAAGATCAAAACTTACCGTCACATCTAATTTCTCTAAAGCAGTGCTTACTTGCGTCAAATCATTTAATGCATTCACTATCGCAGGCATTGCCGGCAATACTTTTGCCGCTTTCGCCAATATGGTTTTATCACCATTTAATGTAGTTAAGTGAACTAAAGCTTCACGTGTAGCATTATCTAAACTCTTTGATAGTGCAGCAACAGCAGATTGATCTTTACTTTGCAACGCAGCATATAAATCTTGCTCAAGCTGCGGTGCAATTTGGCTGGATTCAATTAGGCTGCCAAATACATTCACATGGCTAAAATCCATATGTAACTCATTAATGCCAATCGCTTGCAACGCTTTAATCAGCAATCGTTGAATTTCAATATCACTTGCCACGCCTGCATGACCATACAACTCTGCACCTAATTGCAATGGCTCCCGCGTTAGCGCCAATCCATCTGGCTTGGTGCGCAATACGCTGCCCGCATAACATAAACGCGTTGTACCTTGATGATTCAACAGATGCGCATCAATACGCGCTGCTTGCGGCGTCATATCTGCACGCACGCCCATTAGACGACCACTCAACTGATCCACTACTTTAAAAGTAGCTAAGTCTAAATCGTGCCCGACACCAGTAATCAATGACTCCATGTACTCAAGCATGGGAGGAATCACGTATTGATAGCCGTGTACTTTGAACAAATCTAGCAATGTTCGACGTAATGTTTCTATACGCGCCGCTTCTGCCGGCAAAACATCTTCAATATATTCAGGAAGCAACCAATTACGCATTTTTTACCATCACTTAAATTATTCTGGGCTTAGTTATTTCTAATTCAAATAAATCAACACTAAGCCACCCACCAACGATACCAAACCAACGAACCGTAACTGACCATCTTTGAGTTCTATCATGCGTTTAAACGTATCGCGCCAAACCTGTGGCACTAGCAAAGGCATTAACCCTTCTAGTACTAGCATCAGGCCTAACGCGGTCAGTAATGTATTCAAAAGACTTTACTTTTTAGACGGACTACGCATGTACTTAAAGAAGTCTGAGCCTGGATCTAGTACCATCACATCACTCTTATTTTTAAAGCTATTCTTATAAGCTTCTGTGCTACGGTAAAACGCATAAAACTCAGGATTTTTACTGTAAGACTGATTATAAATCGCAGCAGCCGAAGCGTCACCTTCACCTTTGGTTTTTTGCGCATCCCGATAAGCTTCAGCAATGATCACTTCGCGTTGCTTATCAGCATCAGCACGAATTTTTTCAGAAGCAGCAGAACCTTCTGAACGCAATTGGTTTGCGATACGTTTACGTTCTGAAATCATGCGGTCAAACACTGACTTGCTAATATCTTCAGAGTAATCTACGCGTTTCAAACGCACATCAACCACTTGTATTCCCATTTGACGGGCTTCTAAATCGGCTTTTTGGCGCAGACTATCCATCACAGCGCCACGCTCTCCAGCAATCACATCATGAACAGTGCGCTTACCAAACTCGGTACGTAAACCTGCATTGACCACTTTAGAAAGCCTATCTTCAGCGGCAGCTTCGCCACCTTCCTTAATAGAAACATAGTATTTCGCTGGATCGACAATACGCCATTTCACAAAAGAATCCACCAGCATGTATTTGTTTTCACTGGTATTAAACTTGGCTGGCTGCTCCCCATCAAGCGTTAAAATACGATTGTCAAAATACTTTAAATCATCCACCAACGGCAATTTAAAATACAAGCCCGGCTCTTTTTTAACTGCAACAATTTCACCTAATCGTTTTACCAATACGAACTGCGTTTGACTCACTGTAAATGCTGATGAGGATAATAAAATAATTGCAACGATAGCGATAATAAGACCATTTGTTAAATTTTTCATCATAGGCTCCTATCGGCTCTCTCTGTCACGGCTACGAAAAGCATCACGCGTACGATCAGTTGTAGCATCTGCCGCTGGTGCAGCTTGTGGATTAAGTGATTGCATTGATTGGGATTGCTGGGGTGTATCTGCACCAGCGCCGCTCATCAACTTATCTAAGGGTAAATACATGATGCTGCCTGATTTCTGATCAATGACAACCTTACTGACACTAGACAAAATCTGCTCTTGTGCATCAAGAAATAAACGCTGGCGTGTGACTTCGGGCGCATTGTTGTATTGCGTTAAAATTTGATCAAATCGGCTGGCATTACCTCTAGCTTCACTTTCAATTTTGAGCTTATAACCTGCAGATTCTGAAATTAACCTTGAAGCTGTACCACGCGCTTTTGGTATCACGTCATTCGCATAAGCCTGACCTTCATTGACTTGACGTTGATTATCTTGATTTGCACGGTTAACATCTTCAAAAGCTTCCTGCACCTGCTCTGGCGGCACTGCGCTTTGCAGAGATACGCTAATAATTTTAACGCCTGTTTTGTAACTATCTAATATAGCCTGCATACGCTCTGAAGTATCCTGTAAGCCTTTTTGCAATAAATCATCTAGCTTATTTTTACCAACCACTTCACGAATCGCTGTTTCAGCAGCGGACATCACCGCCTCATCAGTATCACGGTTGTTAAATAGATAGTCTTTAGCATTCTTAAGGTTGTATTGCACAGCAAACTGCAAATCAATAATATTTTCGTCTTCCGTCAACATTAGTGCTTCTTTAGGTTGCTTGGTTTTACTGCCAGTACCTTCGCCATTACTTCTATAACCAACTTCTAAACGGCGCACCTGCTCCATATTCACCACATCAACTGCTTCGAATGGATAAGGTAAATGCCAGCGAGGGCCAGGTTCCGTGGTATCAATAAATTTACCAAAACGCTGCACGACGCCCAACGAACCTTGATCAACGATATAAAAGCCAGTACCCAACCAAATAACAGCGATCACTGCTGCGATTGGTAAAATCGGAAGGTTTAAATTACCTCCACTTGTGCTACCTGGCTGACGATTGGATTGATTACCACCGCCTTTACCAAATAAATTATTAATTTTTTGGCTAATATCTCGCATCACTTGATCTAAATCAGGCGGACCTTCGTTATTACGCTGTCCCCATCCGGGAAATTTAATCATTCAAAACTCCAAAAAATTTATACAAAAGCGCTTTCTTCCGTGCTGAGTTTTTGCAAATACTCACTATGTTCTGCCATGGCTAGCCTTAATAAATCAAATCCACCGCCTGTTTTAGCAGATACATGTAAGGATTTAATTCTACCATATTCATCACGTGCTACTGCAGGCGCTAAACCAACTCTATCTATTTGGTTATGCACCAAAATCTGCGGCACATTTGCAGCGCCAATTTCCAATAACACTTTATTTACCTGTGTAATTTGTTCATCACGGTTGGTACTCGCGGTATCTACAATGTGCAACAACAAATCAGCTTGGACTGCTTCTTCTAGTGTGGCACTAAACGCTTCAACTAAAGCATGCGGCAAATGTTTAATAAAACCTACGGTGTCTGAAAGTACAATTGGACCACAATCTGCAATAAAAACTTTGTGTGTAGTCGTATCCAACGTCGCAAACAATTGATCCGCCACGTAAATATCTGCTTTAGTTAAGCGATTGAACACCGTGGATTTTCCTGCATTGGTATAACCTACCAACGAGACAGTCATGACGTTAGAACGTTTGCGAGATTTGCGCTGCATATTTCGCTGCGCTTTTAGCTTTATCAGCTTCTCTCGCAACTGCCTCACGCGTATACGCAACATCCGCCTATCAAGTTCCAGCTGTGTTTCCCCTGGTCCGCCACGCACGCCAATGCCGCCTTTTTGACGCTCTAAATGCGTCCATCCACGCACTAACCGTGTCGACAAATGCTCTAATTGAGCCAGCTCAACCTGTAGCTTACCTTCGTGACTTTGAGCGCGCTGACTGAATATATCAAGGATTAAGCCTGTTCTGTCTACCACACGCGCTCCCAACAAGCGCTCTAAATTGCGCTGTTGCGATGGGCTTAAATCATGGTTAAACACTGCGACATTAGATTCACTCGCTTGCATCATCTGCTTGAGTTCATCGGCCTTACCACTGCCAATATACAATTTAGCATCTGGTGTCGAGCGCTTACCTTGTATAGTGCCGCGGATTGCCAAGCCCGCGCTCAAGCTTAGCTGACGAAGTTCATCTAAACTTTCTTCGTAATCAGTATCACCAAAATCTACGCTTACTAAAATTGCAGCATCAAAGCCGACCGCATTCGTAGTACCAGGTCTTTCAAACAAATCTTTCAACGCTTATTCATCACCTTCTGGCAAGGCAATGGTCACTGCGCGAGCAGGCACAATTGTGGAAATAGCGTGTTTGTAAACCATTTGAGTGACAGTATTTTTAAGCAAAATCACATATTGATCAAATGAGTCCACTTGACCTTGCAGTTTAATACCGTTGACGAGATAGATAGATACAGCGACGTGTTCTTTGCGTAAAGCATTAAGAAATGGGTCTTGTAACATTTGCCCTTTTTGATTCATGATGTCTCCTATTGTTTGGAGTTAAATAAATGTTACATAGCATCAGCCACATTGCTGATGTTACTCTTGTTGAGACTAACAATGCTAGATTTTGTTCTGTCTCTTGTTCACTAATTTTGAACATAAAATTTATATTCAAAACTATTTAAGCTCAAATTCAACATGGCGACTACCTCAATCAATTTCAATAGCCACCATAACTTTAATACAACATTAATTCCAATGGGTAATTCTAGCGATTACTTCATCCCTACCTAACAATGCCATCACTTGATCAATACTAGGTGATTGCGCAATTCCCGTTAGCAATACGCGTAGCGGCATTGCAACCTTGGGAAATTTCAGCTGATGTTGCGTCACTATCTCATTGATTGCATGGTGAATATGCTCAGCTTGCCAATCAACTGTTTTTAACAAAGTGGCCAATAAATAAATCACCGGCTTAATCTCTGCCGTCAGGTGCTTTTCTGCTGACGCCTCATCAATGACGGGCTTCTGATAAAAATACGCAATGTTTGTAGCTAGCTCGTTTAATGTATGGACACGCTCTTTATATAAATCAAGTACAGCAGATAATTGTGGCTGCTCACTAACAACTACATTTAACTTAGCTAAACGCTTTGTAATATCACTTACCAGATAGTCCGTGCTAGCCAACTTGATATAGTGTGCATTCAGCCAATTCAGTTTTTCTGTATTGAATTGTGCTGCAGAAGGTGTGATATGGTCTAAATCAAACCATTCACAAAATTGTTGCAGGTTAAATACCTCGTCATCACCATGACTCCAGCCTAAACGCGCCAAGTAATTAAGCACCGCTTCTGGCAGATAACCATCTTCATCATACTGCATCACACTCACAGCACCATGACGCTTAGATAACTTCTGTCCATCATTACCCAAAATCATCGACAAATGCGCATACTGAGGAATCGTTGCGCCTAATGCCATGAGCATATTGATTTGGCGTGGCGTGTTATTGACATGATCATCCCCACGTATAACTTGTGTGATGCCCATTTCCCGGTCATCTACCACCACACAAAAATTGTAGGTAGGTGTCCCATCCGCTCGGGCAATGATCAAGTCATCAAGCTCTTGATTAGCGATACTAATCTCGCCTTTGACTAAATCCTGCCATACCACATTGCCTGTTTGTGGATTCTTGAAACGAATCACGGGTGGAATATCCTGTGGGGGCGTCGATAAAACCTTACCCACCTCAGGCCGCCAGCGACCGTCATATCTGGGTTTTAGGTTTTGCTGCATTTGGCTTTCACGTAAGGCCTCTAGTTCTTCTTTACTGCAATAACAATAATACGCAGTGCCATCATCCAGCATTTTTTGCAGCGTCTTTTTATAGGTATCCATGCGTTGCATCTGGTAAAACGGGCCTTCGTCATAATCCAGACCTAGCCATTGCATACCGTCTAATATTGCCTGCACCGCCTCTGGTGTGCTACGTGCCACATCGGTATCTTCGATGCGCAATATGAAAGTGCCACCATGTTTTTTGGCAAATGCCCATGAGAATAGTGCAGTACGAGCCCCCCCTATATGCAGAAAACCTGTAGGACTTGGAGCAAAACGCGTGCGAACATTCATATTGAATACTGTTTAATTATTAAGTGCGTATTTTATCATGGCTGAGTATTTTGCTAGCTAAGTAATGATTTTATCTGGCAACTTATTTACTAGATAATCGCCTCCGCTAGAGATTATTTATAAATTATGCTATGTTGATTCTGAGTAATAAAAAAGAAGTCAAAAATCAATGCACATCGACAAAGAACATTATTGAATGATAAAAATTCTAAAAAAGATCATTGCAAAAAACTTAATTGCTGATGTCTTAAGTGACATTCCTAGCAAACATGCAATTTGGTTAGAAACGATAAATAGCCAAGACGATTTAATTGCACTGGAGTCAGCCACACGAGGTTTAGAGTTCGCAATAGCTGATAAATCATTACCCACTAAAATTTTATCTAAAATTATTGATGAGACGGCACAAAAAACTAGCTCGATATTAGTTAAGTTAAGTCAGCAATTTATACGATTTGAATTCATGAATTCAAATTTAGAAAATAACATGCTTGCCATTGTCTACGGCTTTCATAAGCAACTATATGTCAGCTACATTGCACTACTGAATTATTTCTGTAGCAATCCCAATCAACAAATGAAAAGCAACGTCAACCGCTACATGCATGGCGCACTGAACCAAGCGTTTGAAATGTTGAAATGGCGTAGCTTTGTTAATTCAAGCTTAGCCCCGAACATTTGGCTGCAAATACATAAAATTCTTGAAGTTGCAGGCAAGAATAATCTGCTAAAGCAACATCTAACTGCTTTTGAAGATTTTACAAATAACCCACCAAGCAATACCACCTTAAGGGCGCTTTTAGTACAAATCTACATGTTAGATAACTTGCAACAAGCAAATCTCAGTAGACAAGGAGTTGATCTTGCGTGCAGGCTGTTGAAAAGCCAATTGCTAGACGTTGAAATTTCAAGTGAGTTTAATCCAGTAGATTTTTTATTTTATGTAGATTTAGAAAAAGATTCTGGTGCCAAAAGAATTCGCCACTTGCATCCCAGCAGCAGTTTCACCAGCACCTATATGTACTGGCAGATTGATGCATTAGAAACCACAATCCAAAAAATCATCCGTGAGATATCTCATGAATCACCTGAGGTTCAATCAGAAACGCTGTTGAATGCTAATTTTTCAATCGAACCACATCAAATCAAAGTTTCAAGAGAAGCATTAAGCGCAATATTAAGAGAATGGTCGCGCAATCACTATGTGAGACAGCGTAGAAAAGAAGTCAGACGAAAAGTAACGATAATTGCAAATGTGTTACATGGAATCGAAGACGTATCAGAGCGGATTAAATCCCAAGAAAATACTAAATTTAGTCCGAATATTAAGTTCAGTCACGCTACTAAATCCTCAGATCAAGATAAGTTCTTTGACGAAAGATTACGAAGCCACGCCAATATAAACGGCACCCAAAATCCGCTTCATGTCGCTAAGAACCATCATCATTGGGTATTAGTGGACGAAAGTAACCGAGGCCTAGGAGCAGTGGCAAGCAGAGAGCTTAGCAACTGGATTAGAGTGGGTAAACTAGTCGGATTAGTGTTAGCCAATGCAAAACAAGAAATGATTATTGCGGTCATTAAAAGTATTAGACCAAAAGAAAACCGTCAGATACAGGTAGGTATGGAAATACTATCTCACCATGCAAAATGGGTACAATTAAGAGCCGTTTATGGCGCTACTGACCACGTAGAGTCTGATGAGTCTGAATCAGACCAGCATGAAGATTTGTTTCCTTCTGATACGCCCAGTTTTACTGGTCTGTACCTGCCAATTGAGGCTGGACTATCTCTAAGATCAATGCTCATACTTCCTAGAATTGAATTTATTGCGCATACCGATTATGAGATATCCATTGCAGGCATGCTAGATCGGGTTACGCTCAACGAAAGTATTGATAGCAAAGATGATTGGGTTAAAATCATCTACCCCAGATAGATCAAGCAAGGGCAAGTCAACCAAGTTAACTTATCAGAGAAGCATCTTTTTATTCATAACCGATAGTTAACAAACTAATTCCTGTAATTCGCATACACGCAATAGCCTCTTGTGCTATTTATCTTCCTAACATGTCAATTTCATTGTGAGTTATTCACTTTGTTATCTCAAATATTAGCTGGCATATTATTTGCTGTAACCAATATATCAACGCCAAGATATAAAACATTATATGCAAATTTTTAAAAAAATATTTAGCAAATCATCTTCATCAAAAGCTAACTTTAGCTTGGCGTGGGCTCATGAATTAAAAGGCATGGACGACATTTCTGCTATTGAATACTGCACAAAGCAACTCAACGAAGACTACAAAAATGAGCGCTTTAAAGATGAGCAGCATCTGTTAGCATTTTTGTCCGTTGACGAGAAATCACACACCATTGTCGAAAGAATTACATCTCACTACATTAATATTGAAAATATCGGTATTGAGCTTGAAGAACGGATGATACAGTCGGTGTTTTTTTATCATCGCCAAATATTTTTAATTTACTTCACACTTATTGAGAATTTAGCTCCAGAAAATCACCCTAGCCTAACCACCTTGCTAGCGCGCGCAATTAACAGTGCAACTCAAATGGTTAAATGGCGTTATTACAATTTTCATAGTTCTCCTGCCAATGTATGGGTACAAATTGCACAATTATACAAATTAGCTGAGGAAAAATTACTGCTTGATAAAAGTGTAGAGGTTTATGCAGGTCAAGAACCTACAACGCTGTCTATAATCTATATTAAAGCCTGCATGCTAGGTACTTTAGAAAGCGTTAGCTTTAAACGTCAGCAGATTGATTTAGTCGGTAAATTACTCGAAAAATGGGCTGCTAAAATTACGATTGATCATACTTATGACGAGAAAAAACACTTATTCTATGTAGATACCGCAAGCAATATACCGGCTAAACGTATTAGAAATTTCAAGCCAGCTGATACTTATCGTTATTGGTGTTTTGACAGTATCAACTCAAAAGTTGAGTTGTGTATTTCTGCCATTGAATTCAACATATTGCCAAAACAACTGTCATTACAAGAATTTACTCATAACAAATATTTCTTACCTACTTTAGAAGTATTACGTACAGAATGGTCTCGTGGCGACTACAAACGCCAACGTAGAAGCGAAGATCGTACTAAAACTACTAAATCTGCAACTACGGCTTATGGATTTGAAGATACTTGCTATCAATTAAAACAGTATGAAAATATACAGGTGCAGCGTGGCGAAAAATCTTACAAAGGCGATAAGTCTTTTGATGAGAGACTAGCTTCACATTCCTTGGTAAAAAGTCGGCCTGAAACCAATATCATTTACATGGATCTAGGCACAAGCTCTTCAAGCATCGTTGACGAAAGTGGCAAAGGCATAGGCTTACGCATTAACAAACAAGCCAATGAAGTAAGTTTAGGCATGATGGTAGCCATTTTAGTAAAGGAGCAAAAACAAAACACCAGGATCGGTGTCATTCGCAGCATCAAACCAATAGCAGGTAATGAATTACACATCGGAATCGAAGTTTTAAGCAGAACTGCTTTTTGCGTTGAAGCTAAGAACAACAGCTTAGATCCAATAAAAGCTCTTGCAGTTACTGATAGTTTTAGTGGTATAGCCGCCAATTTATCTAACAGAACAGCACCTTTTACCTGCTTATTTGTACCTGAAGAATATGGCGTTTCAACACAAGAAACACTTATCGTACCTAGACTTCAATTTAATAAAAATGACACATTTAAAGTGAATATTTTAGGGAATGATATGCTGATCAGATTTACTGAGACGCTAGAGCGACACGAAAATTGGATTCGTGTCGCCTATGTTGAGGAGCTAGGCAGTCAATTATCAAACAAGCTGGCGTCCTGATTTAGTCCAATTTGTTATTTAGGTTGTTTAGCCAGCTCAGTATTCCAACCACCGCCGAGCGCCTTGAACAATTCAACCGTCGCCACCAGTCTTGCCTGGCGGCTTTGAATAAAGGCCAGCGCGGTGTCGTTGTATACACGTTGTGCATCTAACACATCCAGATAAGCCGAGTAACCTGATTGATAACGATTTTCAGATACTTCCAGCGCTTTTTTAGCGGCTATTTGGCCTCTCTCTAGCGCCACTTCACGTTCGGTATTTTGTCGCAAATTCACTAAAGCATCGTTCACTTCCCTAAAAGCAGTTTGCACTGCAGCTTCATAATTTGCCAACGCTTGCTTTTGTCGGGCACTAGCTTGATCAACCCTTGAATTAAGACGTCCTGAATCGAAAATAGGCAGGTTTAAAGTTAAGCCTCCTGTCCAAATACGCGCAGCAGACTTCAATATATCGCCTAACTCCAGACTTTCACCACCTAAACTGGCGGTAAGTGAGATCGTTGGATATAAAGCAGCTTTAGCCACGCCTATATTTGCATTCGCTGCGACCATTAACTCTTCTGCTTGCCTTACATCTGGCCGTGCTTCAAGTAAACTTGAAGGCAAACCTGCCGGCGGTGTTGGCGGGATTGGCAAAGCCTTAATGTCAGCCACGGCTACATTCAAATCTAACGCACCTGTCAGCACAGCCAACTGATGCATACTAATAGCTCTTAAGCGAGTTAATTCGGCCAATTGTGCGCTTAGATTTGCACTTGCCACTTCGGCTTGATGCACATCTAGCGCAGATGCCACACCGCCTTCTAAGCGACGTTTTGTTAAAGCCAAGCTTGAATCACGACTTTTTAAATTGTCTTGAGTGATGGCAATTTGCGATTCTATGCTGCGTAATACCAGATAATTACTCGCCACCAAACTTGATAAAGATAAAGCTACAGTGTCTTTTGCATAACGGGTAGACAAAGCTTGTGCGCGTGCAGATTCTTTAGCGCGGCGTAATTTACCCCAAAAATCAATTTCAAAAGACGTGCCTAGCTGAACGATATAATTATTACGTGGGTTACCAGCAAAAATAGGATTCGCACCCGCTTCAGTAATACGGGTGCGGCTCGCTCCGGCATCTAAATCTACTTGGGGAAACAATGCTGCACCTACTTCACGCATCACAGCATCGGCTTCTTCAATACGTGCAACGGCTAATTTAATATCTGTATTGTTTTGTAGCGCTTTAGCAACTAAATCATTCAGTACTGGATCCTGATAGAGCGTCCACCATGTATTTGAAACTTGTGCTGCAGTAACGTCTTTAGATGTATCTGCAGCCTCGCTATATTGAGCAGGCACCGCGACTTTTGGCCGCAAATAATCTGGCCATATCGATTGGCAGCCTGACAATAATGCTGCAGCAACCGCTACAGAAATAAGCTTCATATTGATGTATTTAATCGCCTGATTTTTTGATACCTGGTATTTAAATTCACTGTGCTGCATCATACTGTTTCCTTAGAGTGGTCTACTTCTGGCACTAAGCCTTTGTCATGATGTTTTCTATCTACATGCGTATTGCTCAGCCATGTGAAGAACATGGGAATGAATATTGTCGCTACAAAAGTCGCCAATATCATGCCGCCAAACACACCTGTACCCATACTGCGACGTGCTGCCGCACCGGCACCAGTCGCAATCACCAACGGTACGATACCAAGTACGAACGCCATCGATGTCATCACAATAGGTCTAAACCTCATTCTGGCGGCTTCAAGCGCTGCTTGTGCCACAGGCATGCCCTCCTCCATTTTTTGACTGGCAAACTCTACAATCAGAATCGCATTCTTAGCAGCTAACCCGACTAAGGTAATTAAACCAATTTGGAAGTAAATATCATTCGGCATGCCGCGTAACAATACTGCTAGCAAAGCACCCGCTAGTGCGAATGGTACGGCCATAATGACCGCAAGCGGCAATGCCCAAGTCTCAAACTGTGCAGCCAGAATCAGGAACACCATAATAATGGCGAAGCCGAAAGCAAAGATAGCGGCAGAGCCAGTTCGTTTTTCTTGATACGCCTGACCTGTCCACGCAATCTGGTAGCCTTGCGGCAAGTTTGCTGCAGCTACTCTTTCTACTGTGGCAATGGCTTCACCTGAGCTAATACCTGGCGCGCCGCCACCTAATACTTTGGCAGAAAGCAAACCGTTATATCGCTCTAATTGCTCGGCACCCACGATATTGCTCACTTTACTTAAAGCGGATAATGGCACCATCTGCCCAGCATTAGAGCGCACATATACTTTGCCTAAATCTTCTGGTTTCATGCGGTACTCCGCTTCTGCCTGCAACTGCACGCGGTAAGTACGGCCAGCTTTATTAAAGTCATTTACATAAAGTGAGCCCATTGTGCTTTGCAAAGTAGCATAAATATCCGCCACAGGCACACCCTGTGAAATCGCTTTAGCTTCATCTACCTCTACAAATAACTGTGGTACAGTTGGACGGAAGAAAGTATTGATGCCCGCTAATTCTTTTTCCGCCTTTAATGCCTCAATAAAGTTATTCACCACGGCAGACAAATGCATAGGGTCAGTATCACTACGGCTTTGTACATAGACCTCGAAACCGCCGGAGCTACCTAAACCACGAATCGCCGGTGGATTAAAAGCAATCGCCATGCCGTCAGGCTGTTGCATACCAATACCAAACAGTTTGCCAACAATATCTTCCGCTGTGGTTTCACGTTCAGCCCAATCTTTTAATCGCACAAACATGGTCGCCGCACTGGTTTTATTGCCGCCACCAATTAAATCAAAGCCATACACTGCGAATTCAAATGCAACCGCAGGGTCTTTAGCAATTTCTGCACGTACAGCTTCAGTCGTTTTAGTCGTGCGGCTTAATGTAGCGCCATCCGGCATGATGACCGCTGTAACCACATAGCCTTGATCTTCTGCCGGTACAAAACTACCAGGTACAGTTCTCAGCAAAATGACCACCAGTGCAATAATCAATCCAAACACGATTGTTCCGATAATTCTATGATGCAAAGTCAAGTTAACGACATAAGAATAAAAATTGGTCAGTTTTAAAAATCCACGGTTAAATGGTTTAAAGAATGCAGATTCTTCATGTACGGATTTCAATAATATTGCGCACAAGGCTGGCGTTAACGTAAGCGCTACAATGCCGGAAATTACCACGGCAACCGCCACTGTTACCGCAAATTGCCGATACATTTCACCGGCGATACCACCCAAGAACGCAACTGGCACGAACACCGCACAAAGCACCAATACAATCGCAATGACAGCGCCTGATACTTGCTCCATGGATTTAATGGCAGCCTTGATGGGTGACAGCTTCTCTTCTGTCATCAGCCGCTCTACGTTCTCCAGCACCACAATCGCATCATCCACCACAATCCCGATTGAAAGCACCATCGCAAATAAAGTTAGGGTATTAATAGAAAAACCAAATATCCACAACCCAGCAAACGTACCAATCAATGAAATAGGCACCGCTATCAATGGAATTAAGGTAGCGCGCCAGCTTTGCAAGAATACAAATACAACGAGCACGACTAACAACATCGCTTCGCCTAGAGTTATGACCACTTCTTCAATTGAAGACTTAACGAAGTCACTTGTATCGTAAGGCACTTCCCAATCAACACCTTCAGGAAATCTTTGTTTCAATTCAGCCATTTTTTCTTTAATGGCTTGTGCTGTATCAAGTGCATTCGCACCTGTTTGCAAGAAAATTGGAATACCAACACCTGGTAAACCATCCAACGCTGTACGCACGTTATAGCTTTGTGAGCCTAATTCAATACGTGCTACATCTTTTAAGTAAAGTACACCTCGTGGACCATCTGCACGGATGATGATATTGCCGAACTCTGAAGGGTCAATCAAACGGCCTTTAGCAGTGACCGTGTATACCAGCTGCTGGGTAGAGGGTGATGGCTCTTGTCCGATTTTACCTGCTGCATATTGCGCATTCTGTGACTGAATCGCGGTGGCAATATCTGTTGTAGTTACGCCAAGTTGCGCCATGCGATCTGGCCGCAACCAAATACGCATTGAGTAATCTTGGGCGCCAAAAATAGTTGCGTCACCTACACCCTTAATACGCTTAAGCTCATCTAGTACGTTTAAAGTACCGTAATTGCTTAAATACAGCGGGTCATATTTCTTTTGCTTATCGGTCAACATCACGACTAACAGAATATCGTTAGAGCGTTTTTGCACCACTAAACCAGTTCTACGCACCTCGTCAGGTAAACGTGGCAAGGCAATATTCACACGATTACTCACGTTGAATGTCGCCTGATTCACATCTGTACCCACTTCAAAAGTGGCAGTAATGGTCAGAGTACCGCTAGAGTCAGCGCTAGAGTTAAAGTACAGCAAACCTTCAACGCCGCTTAACTGCTCTTCAATTGGAGCAGCAACCGTTTTAGACAGCGTATCAGCACTCGCACCAGGGTAAGTAGCCGTGATCAACACCGTAGGTGGGGCAATTTGTGGATATTGTGCAATAGGCAATTTCAAAGCCGCCGCCAAGCCTGCCAGCACGATGATGATTGACAAAACGCTGGCAAAAATAGGCCGCGTAATAAAAAATTTGGTCATATTAGTTCTCGTTTAAACTTGAGTTATTCTTAAGGTTTTGTCTTAAGCTTGTTTTGGAGATTTATTTTGCAGACGCTTCTTTAGACTTTTCAGCAGGTACTGCTGCTGGCGCCTCGCCCGCAGGGTGCGGCGCAACGGCAGCACCTGGTCGCAATTTAATCACGTTATCAACAATCACTTTTTCGCCTGCATTAAGACCACTTAACACAACCCAGTCTTTGCCTACCCAGTTACCTGTTACGATTGGTTTTACAGTCGCTTCATTTTTCTCATTAGCAACATAGACGAACCTGCCTTGGTCATTATTCAATACCGCAACTTGTGGCACCACAAATACACCATCCTTATGACCCGTAGTCACACGAATACGTACAAACTGACCTGGCAATAAGGTCTGATCGGCATTTTCAAAAGTAGCGCGCAGCTGTTGCGTACCTAATTGTGGGTCAATGCTACTTGCTGCAAAATTCAACTTACCCTTTTTTGGATACTCTGTACCATCCGGCAAAATCAAAGCAACTTCTTTTACATTTGATTGGGTTAAACGACCGCCAAGTTGTGCAAACTCATTATCAGATAAGCTAAAACGTACCCATATTGGTGTGATCTGGCTAACAGTTGTTAACAAACTAGTATTTGGACTCACTAACGCGCCTTCAGAAAACTCAAAGCGCCCAGCAATACCTGATAATGGTGATGTAACAGTGGTATATGATAAATTAAGTTCGGCTTCACGCACGCTTGCTTCGTACTGTGATAAACCTGCGCGTGCTAACGAATTATCAGAAGCAGCATTATCAGCTTCACGTTGACTTATCGATTGTGTAGCAAGTAAACCCTGCAAACGTTGCGCTTCACGTTGTGTTTGTTCAACACGCGATTTTTGCTGTTCTAACTGTGCTTTAGCATTTGAAAGTGCAATTTGAAACGGTACCGGGTCAATCAAAAACATGGCTTGGCCAGCTTTAATTGGTGCGCCCTCTTCAAATAATTTTTTTAGCAAAATGCCGCCAACACGAGGTCTAATTTCCACCTCTTTAGCGCCTTCTGTTTGGGCCACGGCTTCTGCACTAATTGGCACACTAGTCGTTTGTAGCTCAAGCACACTCACCGGCATTGCTGGCATACCTGCGCCCGCCTGCGCTTGTGCATCACCTTTTTTACCACATCCGATTAATACAATACTAGAGACTAATGCAATGGTTACAATTTTTGTTGTGAGTGTAAATGGTGCAAACTTAGCACGAGATTCTTGTGGTGTGGCTGTCTTAACTGCCGTGAGTGTGTTGATTGCCATTGACGACTCCATGTCTTTAATGATGCTATGTTACTAATTATGTTAGATTTTATTCTGCTTGTTAATGCTTAATATTTAGTACTTAGTAATGCTGTTTTGCTCAATAAGGCTTGCTTACATTCAAACTTGTATGTATATTATATACAAACATGAATGTATGTAAACAACTTTCTGTTAAGGTATTGGTCAACTTATTACAAAGCTTAATTAAATTCTGTTAATGAACACAGTGATTAATATAAGCTGTAAGACACAAGTGAGAAACTAATTTAAATGAGAAATACAGCAAAATGGTAAGAAAAACGAAAGAAGATGCGGAGCTTACACGGCAGCGTATTATCAATGCCGCCCGTGAGGTATTTTTAGTGCGCGGCGTGAGCCGCACAACTTTAGAACACATTGCGACCCAAGCCGATGTAACGCGTGGTGCTGTGTACTGGCATTTCAAAAATAAAACTGAAATATTTCATGCCATTCGTGACCAAGTCTTTTTACCGCTGATCGACCGCATGGACGATACCCTTTCAATCGGTAGCAATAAAGATGTTGATAAATACGAAGATCCCCTCACCCAAATTGAAAACAGCCTTTGCGACACGATCATTGATCTAAATGAAAACATTGAAATGCGTCAGACGTATGAAATCATGATGATCAAGTGCGAATATGTAGATGAATTTGCCACTGTGCTACAACAAATGCTTGGCAATTGTTCGAGCATTACAGAAAAAATCCAACTGGCTTATGAGCGCGCTCAGTCACAAAATCTGCTGGCTGGGTCACATACACCACGCGCACTCGCGCTGGATACCCACTTGTTTTTTAGTGGCTTATTACATATGTGGGTTAAAGATGCAGATGGCAGTCGATTCCGTTTTCAAGCCCTAGAACTCATTAAATCACATATCAACTTACGCAGAAAATAATGATTTAAATAGGTAATAGTGCTTTGATTTTTTGTTTCAAATTACTATATTTGAGACGATTCATCAGATTTTTTGCACTCGGCATCATATCCAAATATTCCAAATGTGGCTTCCCGCCTTTAGCTATGACAAGATACGGAGCTTCTATGTAAGGATCGATCTTATCCATTTGCATATATTCAATGACATAAGCCCAACGGCTATCCTGCGTAATATTAGGTGTAGTGGAATGCAACAAAAATGAAGAAAACAAAACAACATCACCAGGTTCAGCAGAGATAAATATAGGGTTTTTAGCCTCACCTTTATACACTGCATGGTTATCTATATTGTCATAAGGCAAACGGCCTTTGTGGCTACCCGGTACAACCCACAAGCCGCCATTGTTTTCAGTCATCGTAGTAAGCGATATCCAAAATTGAAAATGCTGATCTTTTAATTGGCTATATTGGTTATCTTGGTGCCACGGAAAAGTACCCGCACCTGGTGACTTCTCTACCGCTTGATCCCATCTCACCCAAATATCAGGCCCTGCAAATTCTTTAAGAAAATCGATTATTTTCGACTGAGAAATAAATGTTCTCAGTTTTTCACTTCGGTGC
>JANOHT010000183.1:0-23727 GCA_031406605.1 Methylotenera sp.
TACTTCCAACTCAGTACCATCATCCAGCGTGAATTTGTAAGTAGTGTTTTCCAAGTCTTTTTCAGTTACTAATACGCCTTGGAACGCTTCTGGGTTGAACCTGAAAGTAGTACAACCTTTTAGGCCTTTGTCGTAAGCATAAAGGTAGATGTTTTTGAAGTCTTCAAAATCATAATCCGTTGGCACATTGATGGTTTTTGAAATTGAGCTATCAATCCATTTTTGTGATGCGGCTTGAATATCCACGTGGGCTTTTGCCATGATGGTAGAAGAATCCAGGAAGTAATCCGGCAACTGCTCTTCAGGTTTATCACTGAAAGGCATGGCTTTTGGGTTGATTAACTCGCGATATGCCAATAACTCATAAGAGAATACATCGACTTTCTCTTTTGACTTTTTGCCTTCACGAATCACGTTACGTGCATAGTGATGTGCGAAAGATGGCTCGATACCGTTGCTGGCATTGTTCGCCAATGAAAGTGAGATCGTTCCGGTTGGGGCGATTGAGCTATGGTGCGTAAAGCGCACACCCTTGGTAGCAATTTGGTTACGCAAACCTTCTGGAAACTGCTGCATGTAGCGGCTATATTTGCCTAGCAACACTTTACCTGCTACTTTACTGCCCACTTTAATGCCATCTGCCGCCATTTCTGGGCGTTTTGCTAGCATATCAGCCGTGACTTCAAACTTCTCTTCCATGATAGGCGCAGCGCCTTTTTCAGTCGCCAGTTCTACGCCAACTTCCCAGCCCACTTCTGCCATCATACGGGTGACTTCATCGGTGAATTTCAATGAATCGTCTTCACCATATTTCATTTTCATCATGGTGAGTGCAGAGCCTAAGCCCAAATAACCCATGCCGTGGCGACGTTTACGCGCAATTTCATCGCGCTGTTGTTGCAATGGCAAGCCGTTGATTTCAACTACGTTATCCAGCATGCGGGTGAAAATGGCTACTACATCGTGATATTCTGCCCAATCAAAATAAGCTTCGTCTGTAAATGGTTTTTTCACGAATTTAGTGAGGTTAACCGAGCCTAACAAACAAGCGCCGTAAGGTGGCAATGGTTGCTCACCACATGGGTTAGTCGCGCGGATATTTTCGCAGAACCAGTTATTGTTCATTTCATTCACGCGGTCAATGAGGATAAAGCCTGGCTCAGCAAAGTCGTAAGTGCTGGACATGATTACATCCCAAAGTCTACGTGCCTTGATAGTTTTATACACGCGGCAAGCGACTTTACCTGCATCTACACCGTCTAATTTGGTCAGGTATTTACCTTTTACCGGCCACTCGCGCCATACCACTTGAGTTACGTCGTTGGTATTCAAGCCATCGACAATCGCTTCTTTTTCAGTCACTGGAAATGCTAACTTCCACTCGGAGTCCGCTTTAACCGCTTCCATGAACTCTTTAGTGATTAGGCATGACAAGTTAAATTGGCGTAGGCGACCATTTTCACGTTTCGCTTTGATGAAATCTGTCACATCGGGATGTGAAATATCGAACGTGGCCATTTGTGCACCGCGACGACCGCCCGCACTAGATACTGTGAAACACATTTTGTCGTAGATATCCATAAAGCTTAATGGTCCACTGGTATAAGCACCTGCACCCGCTACAAATGCACCTTTTGGACGCAAAGTAGAAAACTCATAGCCGATACCGCAACCGGCTTTTAATGTTAAGCCTGCCTCGTGTACTTTGCCGAGAATATTGTCCATACTGTCTTCAATCACACCAGAAACTGTGCAATTTATGGTTGAAGTGGCTGGTTTATGTTCTAGCGCACCAGCATTTGAGGTGATACGACCTGCTGGAATCGCGCCACGGCGTAGCGCCCACAGGAATTTCTCATGCCACTCATGACGTTTTTCTTCAGTAGTTTCTACATCAGCCAGCGCTCGCGCCACACGTGAGTAGGAATCATCAATGTTTTTATCAACAAGCTCGCCCGTTTTAGTTTTTAGGCAGTATTTTTTATCCCAAATATCGAGCGACACCGGCTGAATAGGGATCTCTTTTTCCATACTTGCATTTTGCAAGTTCACATTTTTAGCAGTTTCAACGGCTTTCAGCATGAATTTAACCCCTTATTGGTAGGCCTAAATCTCACACTACAATGAATGAGCTAAGCCAGAATTTTTGTTTAATTAAATGTAAGCAATTTTTATTAATGATGTGCATTAAGTATTGTGACAACAAACTACTTAACCACAACATATTGTGCTTTTTTTAGTAATTTAGTCATTTTGTAGTGGTCGGTCAAGCTGTTTTTGAAGAAAAATTAACAAAATATTTACAATTTTAAGCATGATTTTACTTGCAAATTTGGCGAGCAATACTGGTATTGGCTTACAACTAAGTTGGCAATAAAAATCACAATCGCTCGGCTCAAAAAAATTTGTGCGAAAATAGCAAAATGACCCGCACCGTTTACACTTTTTTGCTTTATCTGCTGCTGCCATTCACTCCAATAAAATTATTATGGCGAGGACGTAGGCAACCCGAATATTTGCAACATTGGCGTGAGCGTTACGGTTTTTATTCAGTTTTGATTAGCAAACCTGTTATTTGGTTGCATTGCGTTTCAGTGGGTGAAACGCGCGCAGCAGCACCTTTAGTCAAGGCTTTATTACAGCAATATCCAAACCACCAAATTCTATTGACCCACACCACGCCCACGGGGCGAGCTACTAGTGAGCAGTTATTTGGGGATAGCATAAGCAGAGTGTATTTACCTTATGACGTACCGTTTGCCGTCAATCGCTTTTTAAAATACTTTAAGCCTGCTGTTGGTGTAATCATGGAGACCGAACTTTGGTTTAACTTGATTGCTGGCTGCAAACAACAAAACATTCCGCTATTGCTGGTAAACGCAAGACTGTCAGAAAAGTCGTCCATTGGTTATACCAAATTAGGGCGTTTGGTCAATGAAGGCTTGCAAAGCTTATCTGCCATTGCTGCACAAACCCAAGAGGATGCTGCACGTTTACAAAGTCTGGGTGCACATCACCTAACTGTTGCTGGTAATTTAAAGTTTGACGTACAGCCTCCGCCAGATGCTATAAAGCAAGGGCAACATCTGCGCGCTTTATTGGGTACGCATCGTGCCGTATTTCTTGCTGCCAGTACCCGCGAGGGGGAAGAAGCGATGGTGCTAGATGCACTAGCCGCAATTAATGTTGCCAACCTGCTCACCGTGATTGTTCCGCGACACCCGCAACGCTTTAACGAGGTGGAAGCTTTGCTGCAACAACGCGGTTTACATTACCAAAAACGCTCAAAGCTCAATCAACTGGTAGATAACAAAACCAACTATATTCTGGGCGACAGCATGGGCGAGCTTTTTAGCTACTATGCAGCTTGTGATGTGGCGTTAATCGGCGGCAGCCTATTGCCTTTTGGTGGGCAAAATTTGATTGAGGCGGCGGTGATGGGCAGGGCAATTTTAATCGGCCCACATACTTTTAACTTTGCTGATGTTACGAAAAATGGCGTGCAAGCTGACGCAGTAATACAAGTAAAAGATACAACAGAATTACGGGAGAAAATCGAATATTTGCTCAACAATAAAGCGATGCGCGAGCAAATGGGTGAAGCTGGATTCAGATTTACTCAGGCATCTACTGGCGCTACTGCGAAGGTCATGCAACTCATTGCGGTGCATATAAACAATTGAGATACTGAATTAACCAGATAAAAATTAAGGCTTACCTTCATTAATCTCTAACGAATAAGTTTACTAATTGCTTTAAAGGCATCGCCTTCAGCATGTCCCAACCACTCAAACACGATAGATTCTGTATTACTAATAATGCAACCGGCATCGCGCATTCTAGCTAGTGCATTAGCTTTGTTAACTGGGTTACGTGAAATAATCGCATCTTCTGCCACAAATACTTGCTTACCAGCCGCAATTAAGCTCATTGCCGTTTGCAATACACAAATATGCGCTTCCATGCCGGCTAACACGATTTGAGAATGATCACGAGTGAGATGGCGGCTAAATTTCGGTTCAGCCATGCAAGAAAAAGTGACTTTCTCTACAGGTTTAACATTTGGCAGCAAAGCCAATAATTCGGGCACTGTATTACCCAAGCCGCTGGGATATTGCTCGGTAACAATTACTGGCACTTCTAACATCGCGGCTGCTTGCGCCAAAATTCCACTATTTTTAATCACCGCCTGCACTGCATCTGGTGGCATGACGCTAGTTAACCGCGTTTGCATATCTACAAGAATAAGTTGGCTTAAGTTAGCGAGTGTCGTTAAGTGCGCAGTCATTATTTGAGTACCAATTGTTGATTGATGTCGGCTAGATCAACTTCTGCCACCACGCCAGAAGCTGCTTTTAAGCGAATAATATTCACTAAATAATTGTAGCGAGATTGCAATAAATCACGCTTAGCGCTAAACAATTGCTGTTGCGCATTTAAGACATCAACACTGGTACGCACACCCACTTCGTAACCTAATTTTGTTGAATCTACTTGGCTTTGGCTACTGATAAGCGCTTGCTCGTACGCCTTCACCTGCGCAATGCTGGTACTTAAATTCAAATAAGCACGTTGCGTTTCTAAATCAGTATTACGGCGTGCGATTTGTACATCATCCTGTGCTTTTTGCTTATTCAATACGGCTTGTCTTACTCTAGAGCTAACAGCGCCGCCTTGATACAAAGGAATCTGCAACTGCAAACCTATCACACCACTTTTAAGCTCGCTACCTGTACCTGTAGAGCTACCATTGGCATAATTATCCTCATAGCTAGCCACTGCATCCAGTGTAGGCAAATGCCCAGCCTTGGCACGGTCTATCTCTTGCTCAGAGAGCTTAAGCGTATCTTGCTGAATGCGTATATTCAAATTGTTTTGCGCCGCGACCTCTAACCACTTATCCATACCTTGTTCTAAGTTATTGGTTTTAATATCAGCTTTTACCGGTGCTAATTTTTGTGGGATCTCACCCGTAATCGCTTGTATTGAACGCTTAGAAATTTGATGCTCGTTAATTGCCGCAATCTCTTGCGCTACGATTAAGTCATAGCGCGCTTGCGCTTCGTTCACATCGGTGACGGTGGCAGTGCCTACTTCAAAATTAGCATTAGCCTGATCTAACTGACTTAAAATGGCCGCTTTTTGCGCAATAATCAGCTCTATCTTATCTTGGGCGATCAACACATCAAAATAAGCTTGTGTAGTACGTAAAATAAGGTCTTGCTGACTTAACGCATATTGCTTATCGGCTTGGCTGACTTGGGTTATTGATTGGTCTATTTGTACCAAATTTTCCTTACGGAAAATCGGCTGTCGTGCATCAATGCCATAATTGTAACCTTCATAATTAGAGCGCCCTTGAAACCTGAATGGATTATTACTAGAGGCATTAATGAACCGAATGTCAGTTTGTGACGCGTTTGCACCCGCGCTAAAATTAACCGTTGGACGATACAAGGCCTTACCTTGCTCAATCAATTCTTGCGCAGCTTGATTAGCGCTTGATGCAGACGCCAGCACAGGGTCATACGCAAGTGCCTGCTGATAAATATCAACTAAAGACTGCTGCTTTTCCTGTATTTGCATGTCAGCCGCAAGCCCTTTGGGTACGTAAGCGGTGCTGGAAAATATTAATGAAGCAGCAAGAGTGAGTTGTTTTAGCATCGTTTAGATTATGATTAAATTACGTTAAAACTCAAATTTTGCAGCTTGTGGTGCGTTGATCAATGGCGGCAAACAAGTTTCAAACAATGTATCGTGCCTAAAAGCATCTTCGCTGATACGTTGTGCTAAGTTGGCTTGCATAATCGGCATTTCGCCAGTCACCACAAACAAACGACCACCCATATTCAACATTTTTTCAGCGGCAATCGGACGCAATTGCAATGACCCTGTGAAGACGATGACATCATACGGTCCGCTATAAGCTGAGTTAGACGCAAAGCCATTCACACCATCACCCACGACCAGAGTCACATTGTTGATGTTTTGTTGTTGTAAACGTGTTTTTGCAATATCAGAAAGCGCCGGGTTGATTTCAATGGCATCGACATGGGCTGCCAAGCTTGCTAACAAAGCAGTTAAGTAGCCGCTTCCAGTGCCAATCACTAACACTTTATCCGTTTTTTTAACTGCTAAAGCCTGCAGAATTCGCCCTTCAAGCTTAGGTGATAACATGGTTTGACCATAGCCGATTGGCAGTTCAACATCGGCAAAGGCTAGGCCTGCTTGTGATGCCGCAACAAAGTTCTCACGCGGCACTTCATCTAGTAAGGCAAGCACGACTGGGTCTAATACTTCCCATGTACGAATTTGCTGTTCTATCATATTGAACCTTGCTTCGCGCATATTAAATCCCGCAGTTTCTGTCGCCAAATTAATGGCTGTATGTTCAGTGTTGGTCATAGCAAATTTCTACTTAATTAAATTTTTAATCATTATAACTTAGCCTTATCAATATCACTTGGCACTTATTAGTTTCCTCGTATTGATGATGGTTTACGTTTGTTGCGGTATCTTTACCCTGAACCAAGCCGCATACAAAGCAGGCAAAAATAACACTGTTAGTAAGGTTGCAACGGCTAAACCGCCCATAATCGCGACTGCCATCGGGCCAAAAAATACACTTCTGGTTAACGGTATCATGGCCAATATCGCCGCTGCCGCAGTTAACACAATAGGCCTGAATCTGCGTATGGTCGATTCTACAATTGCCTGCCACTCTGGTAATCCTGAGGCTTTATCTTGGTCAATCTGGTCTACTAAAATCACCGAGTTACGCATAATCATGCCCGAAAGCGCAATGGTGCCTAGCATGGCGACAAAGCCAAACGGCTTATCAAACACTAGCAATGCTAATGTGACGCCAATTAAACCCAAAGGTGCCGTTAAAATCACTAAAAATACGCGAGAAAAACTCTGTAACTGAATCATTAATATCGTTAACACCGCAATTAAGAATAGCGGGAAGCCTGTGGCGACGGACGCAGCGCCTTTAGCAGACTCCTCTACTGCGCCGCCTGTTTCTAAACTCACACCTAATGGCAGGTTCGCCTTAATGTCGGCTAACTTGGCTTCAACTTGCTGCGATACCACTGGCGCTTGCAAATGCCCCTGCAAATTTGCCCGCACAGTAATAGAGGGTTCACGGTTGCGCCGCCAAATCACGCCCTCTTCAAAATCTGAAGTAATCGTAGCTAGTTGCGATAAAGGTACACTAACGCCAGATTGTGTATTAATCATCAAATCTGGCAAACGCGATAATTTCGTACGCTCGAATTCAGGTCCGCGAGCAACTAGATCGATACGCTCATTACCTTCTCTAAACTCAGTTATGTACAGTTCTTGCATCGCGCCATTGAGCACATTAGCCACATTGACAGAACTAACGCCGAGTAGACGCGCTTTGGCTTGGTTCACTTCCACATGCACGACCTTGCTAGGCTCTTGCCAACCTAGCTGCACGTTTACCAAGCCGCTATTGGTGCGCATGATATCAGCCACTTGATTTGCAATATCTCGAATCTGCGTAATGTCAGTGCCTGACACCCTGAATTGCACGGGGAAACCGACTGGCGGGCCATTTTCTAGCCGTAATACTGATGCACGTAAAGTAGGGAAGTTGGTTTCAAATTCTTTAAGTAAATCTGTACGCAATGCTTCTCGCGCATCCAAATTTTTACTCAATATTACAAACTGCCCGAAACCTTGATGTGGCAACTGTACATCTAACGGCAAATAATACCGAGGCGCGCCTGTACCGATATAAGCCACAAAGTTTTCTATACCATTATGTTGCTTATTCCAGGCTTGCAACCAGCGCTCTAATTGATGCACCTGCGCGTCAGTAGCGGCATATGAAGCGCCTTCCGTCATACGCAGATCAACCACTAACTCTAACCGAGTAGAGTCTGGGAAAAACTGTTGCTGTACTTTACCAAAACCAATAATGGATAATATGAACAAAGCTAATGTAATGACGATGACCGTTTTACGATAGCGCACACAAGCAGTGACTATACTGCGAAACGTTTTATAAAACTTAGTGTTGTAAATATCGTGGTGGTGATTTTCATGTTTTTCAGAAACTGCAAGGCTAGAGTTAGTACGTGACTTAAAACGCGACTGCAGCCAAATTTTGAAACGTGATGGCTTAACACTTTCTGCAGAACTATTTTGTAACAGGTGATAACCCAGATAAGGCACAAACACCACCGCCGCAAACCAGGAAATAATTAAAGCAATGGCTGATACCTGAAATATCGACCGGGTATATTCTCCGGTCGACGAGGCTGCTGTTGCGATTGGCAAAAAACCTGCCACGGTAACCAATGTCCCAGTCAACATTGGCATCGCGGTTGAATCATAGGCAAACGAAGCTGCTTTGACTCTATCCCAGCCTTGCTCCATTTTTGACGACATCATTTCTACCGCAATAATGGCATCATCTACTAATAAGCCCAGCGCTAGAATCAGTGCGCCCAGCGAAATTTTATGCAGCCCAATATCAAGTATGTACATGACTAAAAACGTACTTGCCAGCACGACTGGAATAGTAATTGCCACCACGATACCGCTACGCCAACCAAGTGAAATCAGGCTTACGCCAAGTACAATCACTAGCGCCTCAATTAAAGAGCTTACAAAATCGTTAACAGAGTTTGCAACGATTTTAGGCTGTGAGGTCACCGTGTTAAGTTCTAAACCTACCAACAGTTGCTGTTTCACACGTGCGATAGTTTTATCCAGCGCATGGCCTAGCGCAATTACATCGCCACCATCTTTCATGCTCACTCCCAACAGCAGCGTGTCTCGGCCTTGAAAGCGTACACGGTCATGTGGTGGGTCTTCATAGCCACGATAAATGTGTGCAACATCACCCAATCGAAAATCTTGGTTATTCGCGCGCAATCGCAAATCACGCAGGTTGTCTAAAGTGCTGTAGCGGCCAGAAACTTCAATACGAATACGCTCAGTGGGTGAGTCAAACGTACCGCCAGCGACTACTGCGTTTTGCGCCTGCAAAATGTTGATGAGTGTTGCTGAGCTGACGCCAAGTGTAGAAAGTTTTGCATTGGATAGCTCAATAAAAACACGCTGTTTTTGCTCGCCGAAAAACTCGACTTTTTCTACATCTTTTATTTTAAGCAACTCGGAGCGAATCAACTCAGCCTGTTTTTTCAGCGACGCATAGTCAAAGCCATCGCCCGTCAGCGCGTACATGCTGCCGTATACATCGCTAAATTCGTCATTAAACGTGAGACTTGCAATACCTTGCGGTAAAGTGTGACGGATATCGCCAACTTTCTTACGCACCTGATACCAAACCTCCGGAATATCTTTTGAAAATGTATCATCTTTGGCAATAATGAAGATGACTGATTCTCCAGGACGGGAATAACTGCTGGTGTAATCCAAGTGTGCAATCTCTTGAATTTTCTTTTCAAGTTTATCTGTGACCTGCTGCTCAACTTCTTGCGCACTTGCACCAGGCCAGCTGGTACGTACCAGCATCACTTTAAAGGTAAAAGGCGGGTCTTCTGATTGCCCTAGCTTAGTGTAGGTAAGTAGCCCAGCGATAGTGAGTACCAACATCAGATACAACACTAAAGTTTGGTGCTTTAGCGCCCAATCAGACAAGTTAAATCCGTTACTTGGCATATTGTTGGTCATATCGCCATTATTTGGCTTATTGAGGGGCTCTTGATTTTCGGTCATGGCGCAGTGTTAACTTCGCTATTTAGCTCAGCCTTAACCATAGGCTCTGCCGTTTTATCGATCATCGGTTTAACCAGCTGATTTTTAATAAGCGTATGCACGCCAGCAATCGCGATTTTGTCACCGGCCTGTAAGCCGCCGGCAATCAAAACGCCTGCTTCACTAAACTGCCCTGCAACTACTTCACGAGGCTGTGCTTTATTATTAGCATCTATCACCCATACTAATTTTTTTCCGTTAGCTTCAGTCAGCGCACTTGTAGGAATTAACAATGCATGTTCTTTTTGTGCCTCGTTATGAGCGTTCTTCTGATTAAATTTTACGCCTGCGGTCATACCTAACTTAACCGCATCATCAGCATCTTTAATGCTTACCCGCACATTAAAAGCGCGAGTTGAAGAATCAGCTTCTGGTGCAATTTCACGTATCACGCCACTATAAGATTTTTCACGATTAGCCCACATTTTAACTGTCACTGCTGCATTTACTTTCACCTCCGACATACGTGACTCCGGTACGGCCACCAGAACTTCGGTTTCATTGGTATCAGCAATTTGTACAATGGCTTCGCCGGCCTGCACTACTTGACCAGGCTCAGCACGTACCATGGTCACCACGCCATCCCGGTCTGCCGTTAAATTGGCATACTGTGTTTGATTACCTGAAACATTAGCTTGTGCACGTACTTGTGCAAGGCGTGCGCTGGAAGTTTTAAGTTCTGCCTCACGAATATCCAGCGCTGAAGCGGAAATGAATTTTTTAGAAAATAATAACCTCTGCCGCTCAACTTCCGCCACAGCCAACGCGTGACTAGCCTCGGCAGCCCGCACGTCGGCCTGTGCTGCAGCTGCACTTAAATTTGCATCGGCTGCGTCTAAGCTAGCAATAATCTGACCTTTTTTTACACGCGCGCCAATATCTACTTTGCGTGCTGTGATTTTGCCATTGATTCTAAAACTTTGACTAGATTCGTATCTAGGACGGACTTCACCAACCAACACCATGCCATTTTCTGCTGCGGTTGCCCCCACTACCATCACTAAAGCAGGCCTAGGCGGCGCTAAAGGCTCGACTGGCTTATCGCAAGCGGCGAGTATAAAACTTAAAAAAATGATTATTTTTTTCATGTCATCTCCCTCATAAATCCACTGACCATCACTGTTTGCATGGTTTGCAAACGTGTCGGGATGTCTCGCCAGCTCATCCATTTATCTTGCGCCATCACAATTTCTAACGAACAAACACCATGTACGCCGGCCCAAATAGTTTGCGCAATCAATTCAGGGTCGGTAAATTCTGGCTTAAATTTACCCGCAACAAAGACTTCATTCACCACTGTTTTGAGTTGAAAGTAAGCATCCTGTTCTGGATTGTTTTGCTGTATAGAGGATGTTTCAGGCTCATAAGGCTGATGCGGTGTCATGAACATCAAGCGATAATGATTAGGGTAGGCGAGTGCAAATCTGGCATAACCGTCCGCCAATGCATGCATACGCTCTACAGGATCTTCAATTTCAAGAATATTTTTTAAAGCAGTTGCCAGCGCCAAAAAGTCCGTGTCGCATATTGCACGCATCAAGGACTCTTTATCGGCAAAGTGCAAATAGATACTAGTCGCCGAGTAGCCAATACGCTTGGCTATCTCACGCATAGTTACGGCCTCCACACTGCGTGATACGAACAACTCTCGTGCAGCATCAATGATCAGCGTGCGCAATTGTTGGCGTTCAGCATCGGTTTTAACTTTTGGCGGCATATTTGTTATGGTTTCAGCGTGAAATAAAATTATTACTTAACATCGTTAATTTAACAACGTTAAGTAATCGCTGTCAAGCAGTAAAAAATAATTCTAACTATTGAACTTGGGGGGAACCGATTGTTGAAGTAACTTATTTCAGCTGATACTGTTCTAGCTTATACCATAGTGAACGCTCACTAATTTCTAACAACTTTGCCGCTCGGCTTTTGTTACCGTTGGTAAAGTTAAGTGCATCTGCAATCAAGCGTTTTTCTAATGCGGTTACCGCCACGGGTAAAGCAAAATCATTAGCTGCAATATCACTGTTAGAAAGCGTCCCAGTATCACTGATTTGCTTAGATGTGTTATTCAAGCTCACTATTTCTGCTGGCAAATGTTGCTCTGTGATGGTTTGTTTACCGCTGATAATTGCGGCGCGCTCAAGCACGTTTTCTAATTCACGTACATTGCCAGGCCAGCCGTATCGGACTAGAGCATTAATTGCATCCATTGAAATATCTACATGATGTTTGGCTAAAAAATGTTTGGCCAGCATTTCTATGTCAGATTTTCTGGCTTTAAGTGCGGGTAAATCAATACGGAAAACATTCAATCTATAATACAAATCTTCACGTAATTTACCCTCTTTTATCGCATCACTTGGCGCTCTATTGGTCGCTGCAATCACACGAATATCTACACTAATGGGGCGATTTCCGCCCAAACGCTCAACGACACTTTCCTGTAATGCGCGTAATAACTTCGCTTGTAGCTGCATCGGCATTTCGGTGACTTCATCCAAAAATAAAGTACCTCCATCGGCCAACTCAAATTTACCGATACGCTCTTTAATCGCGCCGGTAAAAGCACCTTTTTCATGACCAAATAATTCAGATTCCAGCATTTCATGCGGAATGGCGGCACAATTAACAGCAACAAATAAACCTTTTTTACGTGGCGACCCTTCGTGAATCGCACGCGCCACGAGCTCTTTACCAGTGCCAGTTTCACCGACAATTAAAGCTGTCGCTTTTTCTGGTGCCACTTGCCCGATGGCTTCGTACACTTTTTGCATAGCCTCGCTATTACCCACAAGCCCGGAATCAGGTGCTTTATCTTCACGTAGGAATTGATTTTCTACTGAAAGTCGTGCAAATGAGAGCGCACGCTTGATGGCAACTTCCAATACTTCCAGATCAAACGGACGCAAAATATAATCGCTTGCGCCCGATTTCATGGCCTCAATCGCCGATTTAATCTCACCCTGTGCAGTCACGATAATGACTGGCAGCTCGGCATTTTCAACGCGAATTTCTTTGAGCAACTGCAAGCCATCCATGCGCGGCATGTGCAAATCGCTCACTACACAATCTACACCTTGCGTACGGATAATATCCAGCGCCTCTCGGCCATCTTTTGCAGTTACCGGCTGGTAGCCAGCTTGACGTAGGCTAATTTCCAGCAAGCGCAACATGTTAGGTTCATCATCTACAGCCAACACGCGCTTAACAGTTTGTGACATAAAATTTGTACTCTTTATTAATCTACAAGGTTATTTTAAGATATTCACTATCGAAAGCTTTTATCGCAACTGCAGCTTGGGTAATGTCACTCTGAAGTCTGCACCATACTCTACTCGGTCATTACCACTGTGGCCTTGCTTAAAACTGACCAAACTACTTTTTTCTACATTTAGTGTGCCAAAATGTGCCGTCACAATCTGCCGAGATACCGCCAAACCTAAGCCTATACCGCCCGGACGTTGCGTGAAGAATGGGTCAAAAATTTGTTCTTTCTGAGTCGCACCTACTCCACTGCCATTATCAGCTACGCTAATAGTGACGCTTTCAGAGGTTTCAAATAAAGTGATTTCCACTTTACCGCCCGTGGGCAACACCTGAATGGCATTCAACAATAAATTAAGCATCACTTGCGTGATTTGCTCGCCATCACACTCGACCAATATACTATTTGGCATTGCTTTGGATATATTAGAAGTGGAGACAAACGTTAAACCAATGTTTTTTTTATGTGCTTGCATACGCAACATCGCGACCGCATGCTCGACTAAAGCAACAATATCATGCATCGCAAATTCGGGCTGGCGCGGCCTAGCAGAGTCAACCAGCGTAGAGACTAATTTATTCAGCCTTTCTGTTTCCGTAGTAATAAAACCTAATACTTCTAAACCTTCAGCACTAAGATTCTTTTCACGTGATAACACCTGTGCCGATGAACGCAATATTCCTAGTGGCGTACGCACTTCATGACTCATTGCCGCCGCCATTTCACCCGCAACTGCAAGCTTGGCAGCGCGAGTGAGGTTATCTTTTGATACCGTTAAATCATCCATCATTTTACCAAACGCATTTGACATTGCCTGTACCTCCAGAGGGCCATCCGCCGGCGGCAATGTCGCTTGGGATGAACGCATAAAGCGGTTTGCGTAATCAGTCAGCTTTCCCAGCGGCAAGGTAATTCGACGTGCGAATGGCGTCGCCAAAATAGTGGTTAACAATGCAGTTGCTGCTAGTAAAAAAAGAAAGATATAGCCCATACGTTGCACTGGCGCCATCACTACTGAACGATATTGCGTAATAGCGACTTGCCAGTTAAATATTGGCTTATTAGCCAAACTATTCACGTCTGAATATGCAGAGATTTCATAAGCCGCCAATATCTTTTGCCAGTTTTCAGTATAAGCAAGCGGCACTCCCTGATTAGCTTGTGGATTCTCATGATCTAGCAAAGCGGCGGCACTGCCTTTATTCTCCGTTTTTTTCAAAATGTTAAGAATGTAATTCCAATCAAATATTACCCACAAGGTACCAATTTTTTGATTATCCGCATCCAAAATATAGGTACTGATTGGTAACAAGTGCTGCTGCGCTTGCTGTGGATTTTTTTGTGGCTTGTGCTGAATCTTGGCTAAAAAAATTGGCTGTCCTGCAAATTCAATTTGCATCCACTGGGGCGTTGCTACGGCAAGCTTGCCTATTTGAGATACGTCACTTGAAGCAGTAATGATATTTTGATCATTGACCACATAAAGTGTTTGGTAAACACCACGGTAGCTCGTTTTGACCTCATTTAAAAAGTTGGATAACCGCTTGTCAATGTCACCAATCACCACCTCGTGCATGACTTCTAAACGACTCCAAGAAGCCACATTTTGCAATCGCTCAAACATCATGTTATCAACATCACCTAATGCTGCAGCGGCTCTGGTTTGCATATCTCGCGTAATCTCTTGGCGCAAAATAGTACGTGCCTGATAAAACGCTAACCACATCACTATAAGCATTGGCAACAAAGCCGTGAGCAAGAATCCTACCAATAACAGCTGTTTAACTGATATTGGCTTACTTGCAAATAACTTGTTTTGAAATAATTTACTTTTAAATAGCTTACGCAGCATGTGTACTCATATTTGATAACTAATAATGTGCTTAAAGATATAATGACGCAGTGCGATATTCAGCTAGACCACACCGGTTGGCCTAGCTATATTTGGAGCAATGATGCATCTTACTAAACGACTACCACTTGTTTCTACTTTCGCTATTATTGGCAGTGTAGCCTTGCTACTCACGCTGTGCAAGGTTACATACGCCGACGAAAACACTGGTTTTCTTAATGGATTTTCTCTTGGTGGGTACGCTAGTGCAGGCATCACAGTGCCTCGAGATAGCGATGCAAAGGCGGCAATTAACGAAATCAGTTTAATCTTGTCATGGGAAAGCGATAGCCGTTTTAAGTTTTTTAGCGAATTAGAACTAGAAGATCCGCTTACCTGGGATGACGAGAACAAACTCAACACCAAAGAGAGTTATGTCGACCTAGAGCGACTATATCTTGATTACAATTACTCTGAAAAAATTAACTTCCGCGCTGGACGCTTTTTAACGCCTGCAGGGCGCTGGAATTTACTGCATGCAGCGCCCTTGGTATGGACTAGCACACGACCACTCGCCACCAGCCAGCTTTTTCCAATCGCAACAAACGGCGTAATGGCCTTCGGTGCAGTACCACTCAAGGATAATGCATTTGAGTACACGGTTTTTATTGAAGCACTAGAAGACCAAATTGACGATGAAAATGAAATCAAATTTAAAGATGTTAAAGGTGCGCGTTTTGCCTTTGGCCAAGACTTTAATTTTGGTTTAAACCTATTATCATTCACTGAAAAGTCCGTTTCCAACCCTAGCTATCGCATGCTTGGATTAGATTTTATTACATACTTTCAAGACATCGAATTTTTAGGCGAAGGCTTTCAACGTTGGGACTCTGATAATAAAGATGGTGGAAGTGGCGCTTATGTACAAGCAGCAATTCCATTAGCGCGTTTGAATGACGCGTCTTACCTAAAAAATTGGTATGGTATTGCGCGGCTTGAGATTTTTGATCGCCCTGATGAGAAAAGAGTAGAGCGCTGGTTAATAGGCACGACTTGGCGGATTAAACCAACTCAACTATTAAAGCTTGAATTTACCGGTGGTAGTGCTGACCAGCCAGAATCGCCACGCGGGTTTTTAGCTTCATTTGCGGTATTGTTTTAATGCGCATACTTTCTACTTTATTGGCGTTATTTTGCCTTTTTTCATCAAGGCTCAGCTTTGCCATTGAGTCATTAGTTACTGAACAAACTGTAATCGCGGTGGTTGTAGCTAACGACCAAGCGACTAAAACGCTTTCGTTACCTGAACTTAAGCTTATTTATTGGCGAAAAAAGAATTATTGGGCAAATGGTAAGCGCATGCATCCAGTGAATTTACCTACAGATAACCCGTTAAGAATGCAATTCTCTAAAAAAATATTAGGTAGCCTGCCAAGCACGCAAATTGATTACTGGAACGGCTTGTACTTTCATGGTAAATCACCACCTCACGTAGTGAATTCTGAGGAAGCCGTCATAAGATTTGTGACTGAGACAAGCGGTGCTGTAGGTTATATTGAAGCTTGCAATCTTGATACACGCGTTCAAGCGATTGCGTGGGTGGCTGAAAATGGTGACGTATTAAACAAAGCGCCCGACTATCGCTGCGTGCCCTAAATTAGCCTTTAATATTGCACTTTAAGCTAAAGAAAAAACTGACATTACTTTTTAGCAATGACAAATAAACCAGCCACTATTAAGGCTGCGCCTAGTGCAATGCGCAAGGTAATCACTTCTTTCAAAAGTAGCCATGCCAGCAATATAGCGATGACCACACTGCCTTTATCAATCAGCGCTATCGTCGCAACATCACCAACTTTTAAGGCCTTGTAATAGAAAATCCATGACAATGCAGTAGTCATGCCAGACAAACCTAGCCACACATAATTTACTTTTTGTAGCGATTTTATTTCAGCAGGTGCTACTGCTAATATTGCAAATAGAAGAACAAATACGCACACAAAAAGTGTGCGTATTGTCAGGCCTAATTCAGCCGAAATACCTGCAAGACCTTGCTTGGCAATCACCGCAGTAAACCCGGAAAAAAACATTGAGATAAATGCATATAACACCCAGCGTTCCATACAATCCTATTCATAACCATTTGAATTAACTAGCACTAATTGGATTACTGTTTTATATATTGTTGTCTTTCCGAGTGATTATATTCTCTTATTTATTGTGTTTAGTACGAAAACCAAACATAGTAAGCGAAAAAATAACTAACAATATTACTGATGCTGGTACGTTACCTAAATTAATGCCTTCAGGCTTAGTCATAAAATCACCTAATGTTGCCCCCATTGGATGCGTGATAATTATCGCTAGCCAATAACAAACTTCATGCGATACTTGCGTTAAAAGCACCAAAAACATGAGTAACACCAACAGGGTCATCATCAATAGTGCGCCGCCGCCAAAACCAAGTGGGGTAGCATTGGCAATGTAATCACCAAATGCAGTGCCTAAGGTGCTGGAAACTAATATTGCTACCCAATACAAAAATTCAGTTTTAACACCTAATGCATCTTTCACCGACACATGCTTAGTTGCCATGTGCCAAACGTAAAAAATAATCAACAACACCATCGATATCAGTAACGACCCCCAGCCATAGCCCAGACCCAAGGTTCGCGTGACATAATCTGAAATAGTGGTTCCTGCTAGGCTCGCCATAATAATCACTAACCAATACAACATCGGGTGTCGTATGGTAGTTTTTAATTCAATCAATAGCGCCAGTACAAATAGCCCAATAAGCAGAATAGATGCACTTGCATAACCCAGATTAAGGCTTTGCGAAATTAAATCGCCACCCGTTTCGCCAAGCGTTGTTGCACTGATAATGAATGCCCAATATTTGGCATTAATCATAGGTAGTTTTTTCATATAACTTGCTACTAGTTAGGGTCTTTAACAGCTACTGTAACAAACTCTTTTAGATCGCCATGCTTAAATGCCCGTGCTGCGGTCTGATAATAAGCAACCGCCTCATTCAATAGGCTTTCATTCATATTAGTGGGCGTAGCATCAAACGTTAATGGATCTATTTTGTAAGCCTCCACCTTTTGCTTAGGGCTTAACACAATTAAAGTATCGTTTTTGTAATACCCTAATTCTTGATAATTACTGATAAAAGCACGTTCAGGCAATTTTTCATCTGCCGCCTCAAAGAGTGATTGCCCGTAAAAATGATCATCTCCTTTAGCGCCAAGTACATCTAATAATGTAGGCACAATATCTATTTGGCTGGCAGTACGACTGTAATGCCCTGCAGGCAACAAATCTGGTGCATAAAAGAATAGCGGGATATGGTACTTAGCCACTGGTAGTTTGCTTTTACCCGCGACTGATGCGCAATGGTCTGCCACTATTACGAATAGCGTATCTTTAAACCAAGGTTTGGTTTTAGCGTTTTCAATAAACTTACCAATCGCGTAATCGGTATACTTCACCGCGCCTGCACGGTGACCTTCTGGTAAGTCAATTTTGCCTTCAGGAAAAGTAAATGGCCGATGATTAGTCGTCGTCATAATATGCGCAAAAAATGGTTTATGACTCTTTATATTTTCATCAAATATCTTGATTGAATTGTTAAATAAGCTTTCGTCATCCACACCCCACACGTTTTCTGCTTGAATGCTGCTTTTATCAAAATCCGTCCTATCCACCACTTTATAATCATTACCTTTAAAGTAGGCATTCATGTTGTCGAACACACCATAACCGCCGTAAATAAAGTAGGTTGAATAGTCTTGCGCTTCAAGCAACTCACCAATCGTGGCTAAATGATCGTTATTCGGTCTATGCACAACGGCTTGCCCAGGGATAGGAGGAATAGCAATCGATAATGCATCTAAGCCACGCACCGTGCGCGTACCAGTAGCAAAAAGCTTATCAAACACCAAACTTTCGCCCGCCAACTTATCTAGGTATGGCGTTAAGTTTTCTTTGTTGCCGTAAGTGCCTAAATACTCAGCAGATAAACTTTCCACCGAAATAAGCACTACATTTTTTGGGTGACGTTTAAATGGGCCAAGTTCTGCATTTTGGTGATTTTTGTCATTATTTTCCTCGGCCAATACTGCAGTAGTGGGTTTACGGTCTGCACCTATAGATACCAGCGTTTTTAATGCAAACGCCTGTGGAATGGTTTTATAAAATTTATCGTAATCCAGTTCATTTCGATGCGCCGCAGCAGAAAAACTAAACAAACCATTACCTGCCAGTTCATTGGCATAGGCGTTTTTGCTAAATTCCATCTGGTCTACATTTCCCAACTGAAAACTCAACATTGGTAATGCAATAGCGGCAGAAAAATAACTAGCTTTTTTCTTGAGTGATAGTGGCAAAGTATCAAAGCTCACAAACTTATGTAACATAAATAAAATCGCTACCGCTAATAACGCAATTAACAGCAATATTAAAGGTACGGGGTAAGATTCACGAATGTTACCAATTACTTCACTGGTGTAAATTAAGTAATCAACTGCAATAAAATTAAAGCGGGTAGTAAATTCTTGCCAAAAAATATACTCAGAAACAGCACCAAATAACAGGCCAAATGTGACTAAGAATGCCAACACCCAACGTGCTTTATTCAGCCAGGCTTTACCGCGCCAATTGTTTGGTATCAGCATTGAAGCCAGCAAAAAAGGTACTAGCAAAAAACACAGTGCGTTAACATCAAACCATAAACCAAGTCCATCCGCTTTAAGCGCCGTACCGAATGGAATTTGACTTACGCCTACATCTACCCAAAGCACTAAACGCAGTAATAGCCATATCGCCAGCGCAATAGCTGCAATAAACGTAAAAAATGGAATTTTGTAACGAGGGGTGTTACTTGCCAACTGTGTCATACATGAACCTAAAGAGAATTAAACTGCATCCTCATCTGCAATTGTCATGCCTAACTACTAACTATGTGTTTTTAATAACTAAAATATAAAAAATTGGTTTATTAAGTCTCTACTTTTCGTGCAATAAAAACAGTGTCTGTTACTTTTTTTGCGGGGTTAATGATTTGGGGCACTAGAATTTCTCAGAATTAGCACTTAAAGTTCTCTATGAGCATTGGGTTTCCATATCAAATATTGAGCGAGCAATATCATCCATATAATCCAAGCTGTCCATAAGTTATGTGACATAAAATGCGCGCCACGCATGACTTGCGCCCATCCCATTGCAAGACCTAATATTAAAGCAATAGCTAGCCCAATATTAGCGAGCCTGATGTTGACTATTTTGACGTCGGTATCTCTAAAGCCAAAATAAAAAGCCATTAATGAAAATCCACCGGCAGCATGCCCACCAGGGAAACAATGCCCTGATGCTGCCCCAAATGGTAAGGCTTCAAAAAGTGCGAATAAAGGTTGGTCACCACCATATATCAGGAGATCCCAAGGGCAGGCATGATTACTGAAATGTTTTAATATCGAAACCGAAGTTGTAGAAATCAACATGGCCACAAACACCCATAAAAACTGCTGGTGATAGCGTTGTAACCATCTACATTTAAACCGCGAACTAATTAATGTCATCACGTTTAGTCCACTCAGCCAAAAAATCACTAAAGTTAGTGCAATAAGTACCACCGAATACTTTAAGTAGGTATGCATGACCTCTTGTAGAAACCAATCATGCTTAAGCGGGAATGCCAATATTTTTGCATCGTAAAATGGCTGAGTAAGTAAGGCATCTAAACCAGTGGCTGGATATAAACACAGTAAAAAAACTACCGATATAACCGGTAAAATTAAATGCATTAACCAGAATTTAAAGCGGTATTCACTTATATGTTTAAAAAAATTTGATTGATACATAACAGCATTAATACCTTGTATTTAAAAAATGGCATAGAAGTGATAGCCTGCAAAAAACCGCATGTACTCTATACAATAAATACAAAGTTTGCATTAAAATTTATGACATAAAATATTAAGCTATTGATTTAATTGTAAAATTCTTAAAGGCATGAACTTTGCTCATCAGAACTTATCTTTATCACATGATTCATCGTGTAAACCCAATCGGCCTTTTTGGAATGGTGTTAGTGTTAGAAGGCACGAGTACCGCCACGGCAAGCCAAGCGGCTGACACCCTAATGAACAGCCTAAATTTAACCAAAATATGCGCAGAATAAAGGTAATGAAATGCAAGTTAAAAATAAACGAATTCTACTGACTGGCAGTACTGGTGGTATTGGTCGGCATATCGCATTAATCCTCGCCAGCAAAGGTGCGAACCTCGCGCTTGTTGGACGTGATGCCGCTAAGCTGGGTGTATTAATCAAAGAAATTAGCGCGGTTGGAGGCAATGCAATCCCGATTATTGCCGACTTTGAAATCCCAAACATTGCTCAAAATGTAGTATTACAAGTGACCAAAGCGCTAGGCGGTATTGACGTGTTAATCAACAACGCCGCGATTTTGGACTTTATTCGCCTCGAAGATCAAAGTGATGAACGTATCGAGCAAATGATACACACCAACGTTACGGCACCCATTCAGCTTGCACGCGCCGTGCTACCAAGCTTTAAAGCCAGCAATCAAGGTCAGTTTGTAATGATAGGCTCAATTCTTGGCTCATTAGGTTTTCCACATTATGCAACTTACTGTGCAAGCAAATTTGCCATTCACGGTTTTTCACAAGCTTTGCGACGCGAATTGATCGATACCAAAATAGGCGTGACTTACATTGCGCCACGCGGTGTTAAGACTACGATGAACGACGCGGCTACGGTTGCAATGATGGAAAAAACGGGTAGCCATCTAGATACGCCTGAGAAAGTAGCTGCAATTGTAGTAAAAGCGTTAGAAAATGAAAAACAAGAGGTATTTATTGGCCAGCCAGAATCATTTTTTGCGTGGCTCAATGGCGTACTGCCGACTGCAGTCAATATTGGCTTGCGAAAAAAGACTAGATTAGCTAAACGTTATGTGGTGAGAAGCCAAAAGAACTAGCTAAAAAATAATCAATTAGAAATTAACTGCTAAATTTATAGTTACAGCCATTATTTAATGGTCGATAGATTAAAGCCATCGAAACCATCTTAACTCACTCGTAACTTTAAGATAGTGCTATAGATACAATACGACTGGGAACACAGTAACGGCTAGCACCAACACCAACCATTCCATTCCCCATCGCTCCAATTGCCCAGTAAAATGGAAAACAAGTGTTGTGATAGCTACTGCGTAATAGAGCAGATAAATAATTAAGGTCATAGATTTACCAATGCAAAGTTTCTTAATGATATTAGTTTAACAATAAATACTCAATAGCATTAAAAATACTGAATAAAATTCACTGTTAAACCTCTAACTAATTGTTTTGTAATTATCATCTGGCTCTAACAATAACTGTACGTTTACAAGCCATTCAAATTTCTTACCTGTTTTTTAGGCCGTCTAGCTTGATAAGCACTTGGTTTTATTGCTACTTTAGCGTATATTTCGACTATTGCTAGGGGTCTGTGTTTTTAGAGATTTTTCATAAAAATTATCTCGGAAACCACAGTGAGAATCACCCTTTGAACCTGATGCGGGTAATGCCGCCGTAGGAAAGCAGCTAGATGCTTTCCTACAAACCTACTCATAGGAAAGCGCTAAATAGCGCCTCCTATGGTTAATTTATAGGAATGCTCCATGAACGCCACCGACAAAAATCTACATAAAAACCTCGCGAAATTTTCCGGCGAAACTGCCGAAATTGACCCGGACACGAAAAAACCTTTTGCCAATTCACGCAAAGTTTATATTCAAGGTTCACGCCCAGATATCCAAGTACCTTTTCGTGAAATTTCACTTTCAGATACACCCTCTATGTTTGGTGCAGAAAAGAATCCACCAGTTATGGTGTATGACACTTCTGGTGTTTACACAGACCCAACTGTAAGCGTAGATATTCGCAATGGCTTGCCTGCTTTACGCGCGGGCTGGATTGAAGAGCGTAACGATACTGAACAACTAGATGGTCCAAGTTCAGCGTTTGGTCAAGAACGTAAAACCGACCCTGCGTTAGCTGAAATGCGTTTTAACTTAACCCGTTTACCGCGCCGCGCAAAAGCTGGCGCAAACGTCAGCCAAATGCATTACGCACGTAAAGGTATTATCACGCCAGAGATGGAATACATTGCCATCCGCGAGAATCAACGCCGCGAAAACATGAGCGAATTATTGCAAAAGCAACATAAAGGCCATGATTTTGGCGCAAGCATTCCAGCCGTGATCACGCCAGAATTTGTACGCTCAGAAGTGGCTTTAGGCCGCGCGATTATTCCAGTCAATATCAATCACCCAGAAATCGAGCCGATGATTATCGGCCGTAATTTCTTGGTAAAAATTAATGCGAATATTGGTAACTCAGCATTAGGTTCTTCAATCAGCGAAGAAGTTGAAAAAATGGTGTGGGGCACACGTTGGGGCGGCGATACTGTGATGGATTTATCAACTGGTAAAAACATCCACGAAACGCGCGAGTGGATTATCCGCAACTCACCAGTGCCAATCGGTACCGTGCCAATTTATCAAGCGCTAGAAAAAGTGAACGGTAAAGCAGAAGATTTAACTTGGGAAATTTTCCGCGATACATTGATTGAGCAAGCTGAACAAGGTGTGGATTACTTTACGATTCATGCTGGTGTGCGCTTGGCTTATATTCCAATGACTGCAAAACGTATGACAGGTATCGTGTCGCGCGGCGGTTCTATTATGGCGAAATGGTGTTTAGCACACCATAAAGAATCATTCTTGTATGACCATTTCGAAGACATCTGCGAAATCATGAAGCAATACGACGTTGCCTTTAGTTTAGGTGATGGCTTGCGCCCAGG
>JANOHT010000197.1:0-5482 GCA_031406605.1 Methylotenera sp.
ATATATTCACGTTGTGCCTGGCTTAATTGGGGTGAGGGTGCAATTTCAATCAGTTTTTGATTGCGGCGCTGAATCGAGCAGTCACGCTCAAATAGATGAATTACATTACCAATTGCATCTGCCAAAATTTGCACTTCAATGTGGCGAGGGTTTACGACACATTTTTCTAAAAAAACTTCGGGTTTACCAAATGCCTTGCTAGCTTCGGAAATGACACGGTCATAATTACTAAGTAATTCTTTTTCGCTATCACAACGGCGAATACCTCGACCGCCACCGCCATTCGTCGCTTTTAGCATAACGGGGTAGCCGATTTTTTTAGCAAGTGTTACAGCTTCATCTAGGTTTGCTAAATTACCGTCACTGCCAGGCGTGCATGGAATACCTGCGCTAGTCATGGCATTTCTTGCTTGAATTTTGTCGCCCATTTGGCGAATAACATTACCATTTGGCCCAATAAACTTAACGCCTCGACGCTCACAAATTTCTGCAAGTTCTGGGTTTTCTGATAAGAATCCATAGCCTGGGTGCAAGGCATCGCAACCTGATGCAACAGCTAAGTTAACAATATTATGTGCGTTTAAATAACCCGCTACAGGATCTGCGCCAATGTTATAAGCTTCATCTGCTTTTTTTACATGTAATGCTTGACGGTCAGCATCCGCATAAATTGCCACAGACTTAATGCCCATTTCTGAGCAAGCGCGTACAATACGCACTGCAATTTCACCGCGGTTAGCTACAAGAATTTTTTTGAACACGTTTCTAGCCTTAATTTGATACTTAAAATTTATCACTCAAACCCAGTGATTGTAACATGCACAGCTTGATTGCTAAATCCCCTTGAGCTAAATTTAGAATACTTAAACAGGCACTAAAATGAGTAACCATCCAATATTTATTGATAACGTAGCGTTTGCTAAAAAAAATGAGCACTTGGCGGGTGAGTTAACGCTGGCAGACTGCCCTCGATTATCAGAGTTGTTAAAAGATACAACTAAAAACGTACAACCAAAAAACGCGGATGCAGACTCAATTAGCTATACATTACAAGGGAAAACTGACGCTGTTGGCCAGCACTATCTTCATCTCACACTGGCGGCAAACTTAATAACAACTTGTCAACGCTGCTTGAACGATGTGCCACTGAAATTAGCCTTAAATTTTAATTATTTGATTGGTGAAATGAGCGATATTGATGTGGGGGCCAGCGATATAGACGACCGTGATGATATTGACTTGCAGCAAGCAAGCCAAAATATGGATATTATTGCGCTCATAGAAGATGAAATTATTATGGCAATGCCAATTGCGCCGATACACGAGGTGGATTGCGGGGCGATTATTGGTCAAAGTGGCGAAAAACCCAACCCTTTCGCGGTACTAAAGGGTTTAATTAAGCCTTAAACACTGATTTAGGGCTGACAAACGCTAGGTTTTATATTATAGTAACGGACTAGCAATTTAACGTAATCTTAAATTAGTGGTGCAAATGTAATTTGATGCATCAATTTGTATGTAATTGAGATGATGTTTTAATCATTTTATTGGAGTTTATTATGGCAGTTCAGCAAAACAAAAAGTCACCATCAAAACGTGGTATGCACCGTTCACATGACTTTTTAACAAATCCACCTTTAGCCGTTGAGCCTACAACAGGCGAAACGCATTTACGTCATCACATCAGCCCAAATGGTTATTATCGTGGTCGTAAAGTGATGCCATCAAAAGGCGAATAATTTCTCATTCAAATTTAGTCTAAGCTAGATCAAATCTAGAGATGGCAATTTGTTTGGTAGTTGATAAAATCATTGACGCCGCTCCAGTATTGGTGCGGCGTTGGTGTTTCTACGCCGCTAATTTAATTTAACAGGTTAATTAAATAGTCGTTTAATAGCAGGTAATTTATAAGCTGCCAATCAACAGCATGCTGCCCAAGCTGAACTTAAATATAAGTCAAACTTGAAAACCTTAAAACCGAGTAAAAACTATGGATATTACAGTCGCAATTGACGCAATGGGTGGCGATCATGGCCCGCACGTTACGATTCCAGCAGCGCTTAAAGCGTTAGCTGCAGACAGTGAACTCAATATTGTTTTAGTTGGCCTAAGTGACGCCATTGAAGCTGAACTGAAAGCACATAAATCAAGTACAAGCCCACGTTTACGCATACATCATGCAAGTGAAGTTGTTACGATGGACGAGTCACCACAAGGCGCGCTCAAAAATAAAAAAGATTCTTCTATGCGCGTGGCTATTAATTTGGTCAAAAGCGGTGAAGCGAATGCATGTATCAGCGCTGGTAATACAGGTGCGCTAATGGCGACCGCGCGTTTTGTGTTAAAAACATTACCCGGTATTGATAGGCCGGCAATTGCTGGTGTATTTCCTAGCCAAAAAGGCAAAACTTATATATTAGATTTAGGTGCGAATGCTGATTGCACTGCAGATCAATTATTGCAGTTTGCAGTGATGGGCAGCATGCTAGTGTCATGCATTGAGCATAAAGCTAACCCAACTGTAGGCTTGCTCAATATTGGCTCTGAAGACATTAAAGGCAATGAAGTCGTAAAACAAACTGGCGAACTACTGAAAGCTAGCCACTTAAATTTTTACGGCAATGTTGAAGGTAATGATATTTTTAAAGGTACCGTTGATGTCGTTGTCTGCGATGGTTTTGTTGGCAACATTGCCCTTAAAACTTCTGAAGGCTTAGCGCAAATGATGGGCCGCTTTCTTTCGCAAGAATTCAAGCGTAATTGGCTAACCAAATTGATGGGATTTGCTTCGCTTCCAGTGTTAAATGCTTTTAAAAAACGTATGGATCCGCGCCGCTACAATGGTGCCAGCTTTTTAGGCCTACGTGGCATTGTGGTAAAAAGTCATGGTGGTGCGGATAGCTTTTCATTCCTGCATGCTATTGAAACGGCTATAGAAGAGTCCCGTAGCGGCGTATTACGACGTATTACTGAACAATTAGAAATAGAACATATACAATCGCATCAAACCACAGATCAAACGATGTCGAACAACACGGAAAACGCATGATTTATTCTCGTATAGCTGGAACGGGCAGTTACCTTCCTAAAAAAATACTTACTAATGCTGACTTAGAAAGCATGGTGGATACCACGGATGAATGGATTTTCACGCGAACTGGCATTCGTGAGCGTCATATTGTTGCTGATGATGAGTTTACTAGTGACTTAGCTTTACATGCGGCGCGTAACGCGCTTGAAGCAGCAGGCATTAATGCTGCGGATATTGATTTAATTATCGTTGCAACTACAACGCCGGATAAAATTTTCCCTAGCACCGCTGTGATATTGCAGCAAAAATTAGGGATTGCCGGCTGCCCAGCATTTGATATTCAGGCGGTGTGTAGCGGTTTTGTTTATGCACTTTCTACTGCAGATAACTTTATTAAATCAGGTGCAGCAAAATGTGCTTTAGTCATTGGTGCTGAAACTTTTTCACGCATTACCGATTGGACTGACAGAGGCAATTGTATTTTGTGGGGCGACGGCGCTGGCGCTGTGATTCTGCAAGCGAGTGCAGAAAAAGGTGTTATTTCAACGCATTTACATGCTGATGGTAAATATGTTGAAATGCTGCATGTACCCCGTAAATCAGAACCTAACAGTCGCGATACCGTGGTGATGGAAGGTAATGGCGTATTTAAAATGGCCGTCAATACACTAGACGCGATAGTGGACGAAACACTCACTGCCAATGGTATGCAAAAGTCAGATGTAGACTGGCTAGTACCACATCAGGCTAATATCCGCATATTGCAAGCCACTGCTAAAAAACTTAATATGAGTATGGATAGAGTGGTTGTCACCGTAGATAAACATGGCAATACCTCTGCCGCCTCGATCCCGCTGGCATTAGATACTGCCGTACGTGATGGGCGCATTAAACGCGGTGAAATCATTCTGATGGAAGCATTCGGCGGTGGCTTTACCTGGGGTTCAGCCTTAATCAAGTATTAAGTGTTCTGCATTAATTAAATACGAATTTTATTAAAATAGCGTCATTCAAAATTATGAGCAAATTTGCATTTTTCTTTCCAGGTCAAGGTTCTCAATCAGTCGGCATGATGGCTGGTTTTGATGCCGAGAGTAATATTGGTAAAATCATCCGTGATACTTTTACCGAAGCCTCAAATATTTTAGGTGTAGATTTTTGGGCTATGGCGACAGAGCCCAATGAAAGTATTAACGAAACCACTAATACTCAGCCTATTATGCTGATTGCAGGCGTTGCTACTTGGCGTGCATGGCAGTCTACCTCAAATCAAGTGCCAGCAATTTTGGCTGGTCATAGCTTAGGTGAATATACGGCGCTCGTTGCATCCGGCGCTTTATCCTTTGCTGATGCACTGCCATTGGTGCGTTACCGCGCTGAAGTGATGCAAGCAGCTGTGCCGGCGGGCGTAGGTGCCATGGCGGCGATACTGGGTTTAGATGATGATGTCGTACGTGCTGTTTGTTTAGAAGCCGCACAAAATGAAGTGTGTGAAGCGGTTAACTTTAATTCCCCCGGTCAAGTGGTCATTGCTGGCAATAAAGCCGCAGTAGAGCGGGGCATGGCGCTAGCAAAAACCAAAGGCGCTAAACGTGCATTAGCATTGCCAGTGAGCGTGCCTTCGCATTGTGCACTGATGAAGCCTGCAGCTGTAAAATTAGCTGAATACCTGAAAACTGTAACGGTGAGTGCGCCAGAAATTCCTGTGCTACATAACGCTGATGTTGCCTCTTATGATAATGCGGATAAAATAAAAGACGCGTTAGTCCGCCAGTTATATAGCCCTGTCCGTTGGGTTGAATCTGTAATAGCTGTGAAAACAGCAGGCATTACACAAGCTGCAGAATGCGGGCCAGGTAAAGTATTAGCTGGTTTAACTAAGCGTATCGTGGCTGAATTACCATGTATGGCACTCACGACTAATGAGGCTTTGCAAGAATTTAAAAATGCATTATAAGCGCTGTAAATAGAACATTAAATAAATATTAATTAAAATAGATTCAAAGGCTTACTATGTTAACTGGACAAATTGCTTTAATTACTGGCGCAAGTCGTGGTATTGGTGCTGCTATTGCATTAGCGCTTGGTGAGCAGGGTGCAACCGTCATTGGCACAGCGACATCTGATGGTGGTGCGGCATCAATAAGCAGCGCATTCGCAACGGCGGGCATTAAAGGTGAGGGCATGGCGCTCAATGTTAATGATGCAGCACAAGTTGAAGCTACTTTAAAAGCGATTAGTGAAAAATATGGTGATGTAGGTATTTTAGTAAATAACGCTGGTATCACGCGCGACACTTTACTCATGCGAATGAAAGACGATGATTGGGACGCGGTCATTAGCACCAATCTAACCTCAGTGTTCCGTATGAGCCAAGCCGTGTTGCGCCCTATGATGAAAGCACGTACTGGTCGTATCATCAGCATTTCATCTGTAGTTGGCCATATGGGC
>JANOHT010000198.1:0-4185 GCA_031406605.1 Methylotenera sp.
TGCTGGCAGATTAGCCGCGTGGGTGACGCGCCCAGTGTGCATCAGCTGCACGACGATCTTGCCACCCTTGGCGTGTACGGCATCTGTCACTAGCTTCCAGCCCTGTACGTGGGCGTCATTGAAAAGGCCTGGGATTCGTGCGTAACCCAAACCATTCGGCGATGGCGACGTTCCTTCGGTAATGATGAGGCCAGCAGTCGCACGCTGCGCGTAATACTCAGCCATTAGGCTGTTTGGCGTGTTGTTGTCGACGGCCCGGCTGCGGGTGAGCGGCGCCATCACGACACGATTGTTGAGCGTAGTGGTACTCAGAGAGAAGGGTTCAAATAACATTTTGGTTTTCCTTGTATGGTTATTTCTGTTTAAGAAGCTAATTGATAGCGCGATGCAGGTTGTCCACTTTGGGTTGCGGCAAAAAGTTTTTGCCTAGCTTCGTCATAAGCTTCCCAAAGCTCTTTATTTTCTACAGAGGGCAATGTAACCAACTCTTTTTGATCTAACCCAGCAAGCGCCGCATCTACACAATTTTCTGCAGACATCAACGTACTTTGATTCAGATTTTTAAGCGGTACGCCTGCTAAATCCCAAAGTTCCGTTGCAGTAGAAGCAGGGAGTACCAATTGCACAAAAACATTGGTGCCTTCGACTTCTGCTTGTAAACCACGGGTGAAATTCATGACATAACCTTTAGTACCACTATATACACTGCTAATTGGTAGCGTATAGAAAGAAAGTACAGAACCAATATTGATAATTGTTCCTTTATTTCTTGCCTTGAATTTTGGTAAGGCGGCGTAACAGAGATTGATTAACGCAGTGACATTGATGTCATTCATTGCATCAACATCTGCTTTTTCGGTATTTATTACAGGTGCTAATGTTGCAATACCTGCATTGTTCACCAGCATAGAAATTGTAGTATCTGTCGATAGAACTTCTGCAACTTTTTTTAAATCATTAGGATTGGATAAGTCTGCTACTAGACTTCTAGCTTTGATGCCATATTTAGCCTGCAAAGACTCAGTAATCTCTTTAAGTCTGTCACCCCTTCTAGCCACAAGTATCAAATCATATCCTTGTTCGGCTAAACGGTCTGCGTATACTCTTCCCAGTCCGGCTGATGCACCCGTGACCAAAGCTACACCTTTGTTTTCTGTATTAATACCCATTTTAATATCCTCAATTATAAAATTCTTAACCCTATACATTATGATAATAATGCTTGTAAATTGAAGCATGATGGATATAATGTATAAAGTCAATACGCAATGAGAAGTTATTTATGAGATATCCAGCAACTGAAACCGCACAAAAACACATCAAAATTCTTGATGAGGCTGCCAGGCTATTTCGTGAACGTGGTTTCACTGATGTCAGTGTTAGTGAAATCATGAAGGCTACCGGCTTAACCGTTGGCCCGTTTTATAATCATTTTGAGTCTAAAGAAGCGTTGATGGCGGAATGCCTAGCTCATGCAGGTGATAAAGCAGTGGCCGATATAGAAAAGATCAATCAATCAATCCTGAAAAAATCGGAATATATTGACTACTACCTTAGTAAGACTCACATAGAAAACCCAGGAACGGGCTGTATCATAGCTGCATTGGGATCACAAATAAGAAATGAACCCAAAGCTAAGCGATCCTTCACAAAGTATGTTAAAAAGGTGCTTGAAAAGCTTACAGAGCAGTTTCCATGGACTCAAACAAACACTGCCCGTCACGACTCTATCGTAATGCTCTCTGCCCTTGTCGGCGCAGTGGTAATGGCTAGAGCATTAGATGATGACGAACTTTCTCAAGAGATATTAAATACGGTTAAATGCCACTTTAATTAATCTGCAAAAAGACGAGTCAATTTATGCGCATCTCGAGAATGTTAACTGTTGCAAAATTTTAGTTCTTAATATTTGACAAATGCTCTTAGGATCGTGGAATGTTAGATTGTCGATTGTTTTTTTGGTAAGTCAATACGAAGAATAGGCGCTCGATCTGTAGCCGTAATTTTATCCAAAACTTCAAAAAGTTGTTTAAGCAGTTCTGGGCTAAATGCTTGTTCAATGATTTGATATTGAGCCTCAATTAGAGGCGCAAGTTCTGTAATTAAATTTACGCTCTTTTGGGTTAAGCTAACAATAACCCGCCGTTGATCCTCTGGCATGCGTTTACGGCTGACAAGATCCATATCCTCCATGCGTGATAAAACGCCTGCTAAACTTGGGCTGAGAATCTGGCAAATCTCACAAATTTCCCGTGGTTCAAGCTGGTCATTCTCGTTAAGTGCTCGAATAATACGCCACTGCTGCTCAGTGAGTCCGAAGTGGGTGATGATGGGTCTAAAATTGTAAAGTAGCTCTTCTCGTGCTTTTAAAAGGAGTTGAGGTAAATTTCGGTAAGCTAGTTTGCGTGACATAGGATGTTTATATCTCCATCATTTATATCTATATAATATCATTTAATTTACTAACACATTAGTGGTTATGTCGATTTTCACAAGGGAAGTTATGAGTATTTAATAATACATGTTGAATATGCATGTTTTGAGTTGTTATTAGAAAAAATATGGTTGGGAGGTCGTTACTGTGGAAGTATCACTCATTCAGGCAATACCAGATATCAATATTGGGCGCGTTTATAATCTGCGTGATCCTGAGTGTGATATTCACTATGAAACCTTCGGTAGGTTGGCAGATTTTTTTGGCCGCAATTTACCGATGCATCGGCATTGTTCCTTTTTTCAGATACATCTCCTTGTGCGTGGGGGCGTGCATTTAAACCTAGACGGTAAAGTGTATAGTGGCGTCGCACCATTGTTATATTTTACGCCACCGTCCGTACCTCATTCGTTTTATGCTGAAGAAGGTACAGAGGGGCATGTGCTGACCATTAGACAAGATATTGTCCGTGGATGGGTGCAATCAATGCCTGGGCAATGGCCTGATTCTTTGTTACGTCACGCGGTTTATTTGCAGATGGGTGCTGAACGAGAAGATCAACTCGCGGAATATGCAAATATTTTAACGATAGCTGGCCTTTTGAAACAGGAGTTTTTCGGAGTAGTTAAAGGCCATTTTGCTGCTGTGCTAAGTCTTGCGCAATGTTTGTTTATATCACTCAGTCGACTTTTGCTCGCAAATGAATCAAGTGATACCGTGAATGCTGAGCGCGGAGAAGACATGCGCTTATTTCTTAAGTTCTGCGATTTGGTCGAGATGCATTTTCGAAACCATTTAACTTTGCCAGAGTATGCCACTCAACTCATGCTGACCGAAGCCCGGCTTAACGACATCTGCCGTCGTATGGTAAACCAGCCATCAAAAGAGTTGGTTCATGAACGATTACTGCAAGAAGCACGTCGCCTTCTTCGTTTCTCGGCGGTGTCAATTAACGAAATCAGTTATCAATTAGGCTTTGTAGATCCTGCCTATTTTTCACGATTTTTCACTAAACGTGTGGGTGTGCCACCTAGTAAATTTCGGCTTGAAGGTTAGCCTGAGACAATCCATTTTTAGTTGATACTTGTTGTGTGATATGACTATACAAATGTTGATGTGTCTAGGTGCTTCCCAAATAATTCACTTAGAATTACTTCAGCTTTGTCGAGTATAAATTGCCTAAAGGATTCGGCCGCTTGTGTGGCGGGGTGATTGTTTGGCATGACTATATGCCAAGTACGCATGACAGGTGTGTGTTGAATATCTAACACCACAATTTGCTTGCTGGCGATTTCATTTCCTACCGTATGCAATGAAACAAAAGACACACCCAAATCAGCCATTACTGCTTGTTTGATGGTTTCGCTGCCTGACATTTCCATGCTCATCTTGATTGAAAGCCCTTGTTCGGCGATGTATTTTTCCATGATAAAGCGCGTGCCAGAACCTTCTTCCCTAGAAATAATATCTACTTGGTTTAAAATATCAGCGGGTAATTTAGATTGACCTGCTAAACGATGCAAAGGGCTAGCAATAAAGCCATGCGGGTGGCTAGCAAAAGAATCTGCTTGTGCGTGAATATTGGCAGGCGGCTTACCCATAATTGCAATATCAATACTGCCATCGCACAATAATTCAATCAGCGCTTGCCGATTTTTGACAATCACTTTAATTTCTATATTAGGGAAATCTTTTTTAAATTGCACCAACAGTTCAGGCAAAAAATATCGGGTAGTACTCACAAGACCAAT
>JANOHT010000201.1:0-2894 GCA_031406605.1 Methylotenera sp.
TTAGTAAATTTAGGCCGCTATTCAGCTGTAGGCAGTTTGATGGGGTCGATTGCTGGTGGTAGCCTGTTTATTGAAGGCTTATTTGCTAGGTTAATGTACAAATCATTATACAAAATGCATTTAATGGCGCTGCACGGCTTCTTTTCAGTATTTTTGCAAACAATCGGTCGAATGATTACACGCCGTACAGAAACACAAGTTAAGTTGCATTAATGCAACTTAACTGTTGTAAAAAAGCCTCGAGCGTATCGGGGCTTTTTCACATGTAGTCGAGTAATTTAAATATACGATGCTTGTATATGGCGGCGGTAAAGTCGATTAATGAAACTCATTGAAATAATCACAAATAAACCAAAAATCACTACGATGTGATTAACCTGAAAATTAGCTTTAACCATCAATGTATAAGCACCACTTAGTATTAAAATCCCTAAGTTTTCATTAAAGTTTTGTACTGCAATAGAGTGGCCTGCACCGATGAGTATATGCCCTCTGTGTTGTAGTAGCGCGTTAAGCGGCACAACAAAAAAGCCACTAAGCACACCTATAATAAATAGCAATGTTGCAGCGACATGCCATTCTGTGACGAATACCATGGCAATGACTAATATGCCCATCACAATACCAGCGGGTAAGACTTTGACTGAGTTTTCAAGGGTAATATAACGTGCTGCAATCACCGAGCCAACTGCTACGCCTAATGCAACAGTGGCAGTAAGTTGTGTGGCGTGGTCTAAGCCAAAGCCTAGTGCGATGCCTGCCCAAGCAATCACCACTAGTCTTAGCGTAGCGCCTGCACCCCAAAACAAAGTGGTGACGGACAGTGAAACTTGACCTTGTGGATCTCGCCATAGCGCAATAAACGATTGATAAAAATCACGAAAAATAAAGAAAAGGGTCTTTTTAGCAATTGCATGATCTACAGGTAGCTTAGGAATGTACGCATTAAATGCCGCTGCTACTAAGTACGTCATTGCAATGCCAATCATAGCACCCTGCGGGTCTATGCTTGCTAATTTTCCGCCGATAATTGCACCCAAAATAATAGCAATTACGGTTGAGCCTTCCATCCAGCCATTCGCACTCACTAGCTTATTCGGCGGTAGTAGCTCAGTTAAAATACCATATTTTGCAGGTGAGTAAGCGGCTGCACCAATACCAACAATGCCATATGCGTAAAGTGGTGGCATGCCTAATATCATGGCAATACTACCTATAAACTTGATGCCATTTGAAATAAACATGACGCGCCCTTTAGGTAGCGCATCAGCAAATGAGCCAACAAACGGAGCAAGTACAATGTAAGAAATCACAAAGAATTGCAACAGTAATGGCTCATGCCAACTAGGCGCATTCATTTGCTGCAATAATGCAATTGCAGCAAATAGCAAGGCATTGTCAGCCAGTGCTGACAAGAACTGCGCTGCGAGTAAAGTATAAAAGCCTTTACTCATGCTGTTTACAGTGCTTCTGCAGCAAAATCAGCCAAGCGTGAGCGTTCACCACGAAGCAAGGTAATGTGGCCATTATGACCCCAGCCTTTGAACCTATCTACCACGTAGGTAAGTCCAGAACTACCTTCAGTAAGGTAAGGCGTATCAATTTGTGCAATGTTGCCTAGGCACACCACTTTAGTGCCAGGGCCTGCGCGCGTGATAAGCGTTTTCATTTGCTTAGGTGTTAAGTTCTGTGCTTCATCAATAATCAGAAACTTATTTAAGAATGTTCGACCGCGCATAAAGTTGAGAGATTTAACTTTAATACGACTACGAATTAAATCTTGCGTAGCTGCACGCCCCCATTCACCAGCATCTTCATCGCTTTTATTAAGTACATCTAGATTGTCGTCCAGCGCACCCATCCATGGCCCCATTTTTTCTTCTTCAGTACCCGGTAAAAAGCCAATATCTTCACCTACAGATACTGTGACACGTGTCATGATAATTTCTGAGTATATTTTTTTATCAAGGACTTGAGTTAATGCAGATGCTAATGTGAGTAAGGTTTTACCTGTACCCGCTTGGCCTAACAGAGAAACAAAATCAATCTCGGGATCCATCAGTAAATTAAGTGCAAAATTCTGCTCGCGGTTACGTGCAGTAATGCCCCAAATGTTATGTTTAGCGATTAAATGGTCTTTTACAACCTCTAGTACTGCAGTATTACCTTCTACACTGCGCACCATGGCATGAAAAGGTTTTTCGTATTCATAGTACACAAATTCGTTGACTAGAAAATTTTTGCAAAGTGGTCCTGTTAACCGATAAAACATACGTCCGGATTCTTGCCAAGACTCTAGTTCTTTGCTGTGTTTATCCCAAAAGTCGGCAGGCAACTCTTTCATGCCAGTATATAAAAGTTCAGTGTCTTCTAATACTTTATCATTGAAGTAATCTTCTGCGGGCATACCCATGGCACGCGCTTTAATACGGATATTGATGTCTTTACTGACTAAGATAACATGGCGATTCGGGTAGATTTTTTGTAAATCAAGCACCACGCCTAGAATCTGGTTATCTGCCTTACTGCCCGCTAGCCCAGGTAATTCAGTGGTTACTTGCTTGGTCTGTAAAAATAAGCGACCAGTAAGATGCTTATTGCCGTTAATCGCCAGCGGACAACCAAGCTCGAGGTCAACTAAATCAGTACCTACAATTTCTTCTAAATTGCGGCTGGCTTGACGTGCATTACGTGCTACTTCAGTTAACCCTTTTTTATTATTATCAAGTTCTTCTAGCGTTACCATTGGTAGGAAAATGTCATGTTCCTCGAAGCGAAATAAGCTAGAGGGGTCGTGCATCAATACATTGGTATCCAATACAAAAAGCTTAGGTGCGCCAGACGGTTTTTTAGCCATAAGATAACTTTCTATAAAAGTGATGAAATAAAATTAA
>JANOHT010000206.1:0-31349 GCA_031406605.1 Methylotenera sp.
CAATGGGATAAACCACTGCATGCAATTTGCCTGCACTTAGGCCTATTTGCGCACTGGCGACATCAGCAATTATTGGCTGTGGCCGCCTACATTGAGCAATATGTGCCCGCTGATGCAACGTTGATTATTGCAGGAGACTTCAATGATTGGAGCACGCAAGCAGGTAAACAGTTTGCTACCCGTTTACATTTGCATGAGGTATTTGAACATCACACAGGTCAACATGCGCGTAGCTTTCCATCTTGGTTACCTATGTTAAGATTAGATAGGATTTATGTACGTGGTTTTCATGTAAAGCATGTAGAAGTGCATTCTGGACCAAAATTTATTAAACTGTCCGATCACGCTATTTTAACTGCTACTTTAACTAAAATATGACGCACTTTCTTGGCGGTAATCAAATTCAGTTATTGCGTAACGGTGCTGAATATTTTCCAGCACTTGAGACTGCCATAGAAAATGCAGTTAAAGAGATTTATCTGCAAACTTATATCTACGAAGCCGACAAAATAGGTGTTCGTATCGGTAATGCACTCAAACGGGCCGCGCAACGCGGCGTAGTGGTGAATATATTATTAGATGGTTTTGGCTGTAAAGACTTACCAGAATCTTTTGTTGAGGACTTAGAGTTGGCTGGCGTACAGGTGATGTTCTATAGACCCAAAATATCACCTTGGTCATTGAAAAAGAATCGGTTAAGACGATTGCACCGTAAAGTTGCAGTGATAGATGGCAAAATAGGTTTCGTTGGCGGCATCAATATTATTGATGATTACAACGTACCAGCCAATACGCCGCCACGTATTGACTATGCCGTACAGATAGAAGGCAACTTACTACCTGCAATGCTCACTAGTATGCACAAGCTCTGGCGGCGTATTGCATGGATACACTTACAACCGATTCATTCACAACCAGGCCATTTAGATACCCATAGGTCTAATGCTCATAGGCCAGATACTTCGCAAGAACATGCAAATAACAGCATGAAAGCAGCATTTGTGATGCGAGATAACATGCTACATAGACGCGATATTGAAAATGCATACTTAACTGCAATAGCGCATGCGCATACTGAAGTCATTATCGCCAATGCTTACTTTGTACCTGGCAGAAAGTTTCGAAAAGCATTGCTAGATGCCGCCAAACGAGGTGTGACCGTCAGACTGTTATTGCAAGGCCGTATGGAATATTTTTTAATGTTTGCCACGCACGCTTTTTATAGCGTATTTTTACGGAATGGCATAGAAATCTATGAATATCGTAAAGGCTTTATGCATAGTAAAGTCGCCGTCATCGATAGCCATTGGGCGACTATAGGCTCATCCAATATTGATCCATTTAGTTTATTGCTGGCACGTGAGGCAAATGTAGTAGTGCAAGACAAAGCATTTGCCACTACATTACGTGAAGACATTATGCTGTCTATTGAAAATGCAACTTACCATGTCTCGCCAAAAGAATGGATCAATGGGCATCGCTTTAAACGTCTGGTGTCGTGGCTAGCTTATGGAATAGTGAGGGTATTTCTAGGTGTGATTGGGTATTCAAAAGAACAATAATAGCGGTTAGCTGAAAACTGTCTCTTTAAGCAACGTCAAAGTATGACGCGCAATCTGCTCATCTTCATTTGAGGCAATCACACGTACCGCGCAACGCGAAACATAATCATGAATAGAGTTGTCATCGCTTAGGTTGCTGGAATGACCAATCGACCGATTTTTTGTTTCATCTAAGCTAACACCAAACCAAGCTAAGCCCTTACAAATTTCAGCGCGAACCTCGCAATCATTTTCTCCAATGCCTCCAGTAAAAACCAGCATATCTAAACCATTAAGTACCGAGATCATTGCGGCTATCTGTTTTTGTACAGAGTAACAAAACATTCTAATCGCTAGACTTGCATTTGGATTTGTTTTTTCAGCTTCATGTAAATATCGCATGTCGCTACTAATACGAGAAATACCTAACAGTCCAGATTGATGGTCGACTAGACTTTCAAGCATAGTCGCATCAAACCGCTTCTCGCGCATCAGGTAAATCAAAATGCCTGGGTCAAGATCACCACTACGCGTACCCATCATGGCGCCACCAGTAGGGGTCAAACCCATACTAGTATCGATTGATTTTCCCTCTTTAACAGCGGTCACGCTGGCGCCATTGCCAAGATGCGCGATGACTAGCCGTTTAGGTAAGCGATTCGGCAGTTCAACATTAAGGTTGCACACTATGGATTCACACGAAAGACCATGAAATCCGTAGCGTTTAATGCCTTCCGACTGCAAAACTTTAGAGATGGGTAAGGTACTTGCGATTTCGGGCATCTCAGCATGAAAAGTAGTGTCGAAACATGCCATCTGCGGCAGATTCTGAAATAGCGACTGGGCTATTTTAATGACGGAAAGTGAGGCTTGATTATGTAACGGTGCAAAAGGACGAGCTGCCTCAAGTTCTTGTAGCACGGCATCGTTGATTAAACAATGCCGCCGCAACGCCGGCCCACCATGCACCACTCTATGGCCTATTGCATTTGGCGCAGGTAAATTAGATTCCGCTAGCAACCTGACGATATGCAGGATCGCTTCCTTATGGCTAGGAAAGAAAGTTTTTTCAGCAATTGATTGGTTACCGGCTAAGTTTTGACCTATTAGATTTTCAAAACTTACCTCTCGGCTTCTTGCATCTTTCGCATAGAATTTTCCAGCACCCTCACCAATTGACTCAACCACGCCTGAAAGCAATATTGTGATTTGAGAGGGCTTGTGATTGAAAAACTGGCTTTCAGAAGAGTGGCTATGTAGCTGAGTTTCAGAGGGCTGAGTTTCAAAAGACTTGGTTAACGAAGGCTCAAGCCGATACAAACCAAACTTCAGTGAAGAAGATCCACAGTTGAGCGCTAAAATAATGGTCGCACTCATGATGTATGCTGCCTATCCCAACACCAGTTAAGGACTTCAGGCATATCTTCACCATGCTCACTGATGTATAACTTGTGGCGCTGCATGGTCGTCCAGTAACGTGCTGTCTCCTGCTCCACTTGATCACTTAGCCTTGGAATACGTTTGATAGCATCCAACGCCAACTGATAGCGGTCGAGATTATTCAGTACCGCCATGTCAAATGGTGTAGTGGTAGTGCCTTCTTCCTTGTAGCCGCGCACATGAATATTGTCATGGTTATGCCGTCGGTAAGTGAGCTTGTGTATCATCGCGGGGTAGCCATGAAAAGCAAAAATGACGGGTATATCTGTCGTAAACAACTCATCAAATTCATGATCTTCTAAACCATGTGGATGCTCGGACTGAGGCTGTAATACCATTAAATCCACCACGTTAACCACACGAATGCGAATGTCTGGCACGTATTCACGCAAAAGCGTCACAGCGGCGAGCGTTTCTAAAGTTGGCACATCACCTGCACAAGCCATCACCACATCAGGATTTCCCATATCATTGCCAATATCTTTGCTTCTATCATTACTGGCCCAGTGCCAAATTCCAACTCCAGCCGCACAGTGACGCACTGCTGAATCAATATCCAACCACTGCCACTCAGGCTGTTTGCCAGCAACAATCACATTAATATAGTGACGGCTTCGTAAACAATGATCAGCAACCGATAGTAAACAGTTCGCATCTGGCGGTAAATAAATTCGCACAATGTCAGCTTTCTTATTCGCAACATGGTCAATAAAACCAGGATCCTGATGTGAAAACCCATTGTGATCCTGCCGCCAAACATGAGAAGTCAGCAGGTAATTGAGCGATGCAATCGGTGCGCGCCAAGGAATCTGCTTGCTTACCTTGAGCCATTTAGCATGCTGATTGAGCATTGAGTCAACAATTGAAATAAATGCTTCATAACATGAAAAAAATCCATGACGTCCCGTGAGCAAATAGCCTTCTAGCCAGCCCTCACATAAATGCTCACTCAGCACTTCCATCACGCGGCCATCAGCGCTGAGATTGATATCATCCGCCTCAATCTCAGCCATCCATTCTTTACCTGTCACCTCATAAATAGCTTGCAACCTGTTCGATGCCGTTTCATCTGGGCCAAAAATTCGAAAATTATTTTTATCAAGATTAAGCTTCATCACATCGCGCAAAAACTCGCCTAGCACTTGCGTAGCCTCAGCCTTTACACTGCCAGGTTTTGGTACAGCTACACTATGATCGTTAAAATGCGGCATCGCTAACGGCTGCAGTAATTTACCGCCATTGGCATGAAGATTAGAGCCCATACGGCGATTCCCGGTCGGCGCAATAGCGGCTAGTTCTTCAATAAATTTACCTTGTTCATCAAATAACTCTTGCGGCTTATAACTTTTGAGCCATTCTTCGAGTAATTTTAGATGTTCAGGCGTTTTAAGGTCTGCAATAGGCACTTGGTGAGAGCGCCACGTACCCTCAACAGGCTTATTGTCTACAAACTTAGGTCCTGTCCACCCTTTCGGAGTAGAAAAAACTATCATTGGCCAGCGTGGCCGCTGTAAAGTTTTCGCCTTATCTTTTGCTTTTACGGCAGACCTGGCAGTGCTTTGAATATGACGAATTTCCGCTAAGATCTTATCCAAGGTACTCGCGAGACTTTGATGCCCCAGCAACGGATCATCACCCTCGACAAAATAGGGCTCGTGACCATATCCCTGCATCAACTTAGTCAGTTCTTCACGACCAATGCGAGACAATATGGTTGGATTTGCAATTTTATAACCATTAAGATGCAAAATTGGTAGCACAACACCATCACGCGCTGGGTTTAGAAATTTATTCGAATGCCAACTTGCCGCCAGTGCGCCTGTTTCTGCCTCGCCATCACCTACAATACATGCAACGATTAAATCAGGATTATCAAAAGCGGCGCCATAAGCATGGGCTAATGAATACCCTAACTCACCTCCTTCATGGATAGACCCAGGAATTTCTGGTGATACATGACTAGAAATACCATAAGGCCATGAAAACTGCCGAAACAGTCGCTCGAGCCCATTTTTATTACGTTCAATTGCTGGATAATGTTCTGAGTACGAACCTTCCAGATAGTTGTTCGCCACAATACCAGGGCCACCATGACCTGGCCCAATGACAAACATCATATTGAGCTCATTGTCTTTAATCAGCCGGTTCAGATGCACATATAAGAAATTCAAGCCAGGTGTTGTACCCCAATGACCGAGTAATCTAGGTTTGACGTCTTTATGTGTTAGTGGCTTTTCCAGCAAAGGATTACTTTGCAAGTAGATTTGTCCAACAGATAAATAATTTGCTGCGCGCCAATAAGCGTGCATTTTGCGTAAAAGATCAGGTGACAATGAATTATGCATGATTGGCATGAACACTGAGTGCGTTTAACTTCAAACCAATACCGCAAATTAAAACAGTTAAATTATCAAATGCTAAATCGAATAAAAACATGTTTAGTCCAGTAATTTTATGTAAAAATTATCATGCTAGGTAGCACTGCCAGTCTGTACGTCAACGCACATAGTTACAGAGGGTCAACTTTATATTCCGGCTCATCATTAAGTGTGCTACCGAACAGATTAATCTGCGATTATCAACCCTAATTACAGATTAATTACTCAAGTCAATTCATTCGTTTTATGCAGTTAATGTTTAACCCATTAAATTAAGTATCTTCAATTTAGTGTTAATCTCTCTTAGAATGCAAAAAGTAACAATAGCTTAATTGGGAGTCTGCTATCAATAACACTCAAAATACTAGTCATCACTTATTAGTACGAAGCATGTTTGAACCTGCATTACCTCCACGGCCAATCGACGCACACAAAGGTTCTAACGGTAGCATCGCTATCATCGGGGGCGACACAGGGATGGTCGGCGCCGCATTACTAGCCGCCCGTGCAGCGTTATTGAGTGGTGCAGGCCGTGTTTATACAGCATTGTTGTGTGATGAAGCACCAACCGTTGATTCACTCTACCCTGAAATCATGATGCATGCCACATCAACGCTTAATCAGTTATCGCAACTTGATTGCGTAGTGATTGGACCTGGTTTAGGCAAGTCAAACGTAGCGGTTGAGTTACTCGAATTTTGCTTAGTGCAAAATGTATCTTTACTAATTGACGCCGATGCGCTTAATCTAATTGCAACACATCCGCATTTAAATGCGGTTATTAAAGATCGTCAGGCTGAAACTGTCATTACTCCCCATCCAGGCGAAGCAGCAAGGCTACTTGCAACCAGCACAGAAAATATCCAGAAAAACCGCACAGAAAGCGCACTTACGCTAGCCAGCAATCTGCATGTAACTTGTGTACTAAAAGGCGCGGGCACTGTGTGCGCACATCATGATGACAGTTGGTTCATTAACACGAGTGGCAACCCAGGGCTTGCCAGCGGTGGAACAGGTGATGTATTAAGTGGTGTAATCGGCAGCTTTATCGCTCAAGGTTTAACTGGGCTAGAAGCAGCTAAACTCGGTGTTTATGCACATGGCGCTGCAGCTGATACACTTGTTGAACAAGGTGTTGGCCCTGTTGGACTGACTGCAAGTGAGGTTGCAAAACAGGTTCGCAATGTGATTAATCAATTGAATAAAACCAACCTTAGCAGTTAAAAACCACCATATTAGAACAACTACCACCGTTACTATTATCACGTTGATATCTTGAATTATTAATTAGACACCGACTAATATAAATGCCGACGCGTCAAAGGTAGCACGCTATTTCCAATGGCACGTTTGTTTGCCAATATTTGATAAACACCAATCTCTCCAGATTCAAACTCAAGCGCACTAGTCGCCATATACAAACGCCAAATGCGATAGGTCGATTCATTCACATATTGCAATGCCTCTGAATGATGTTGTTCAAGACGTGCGACCCACTGCCTGAGGGTCTTGGCATAGTGAGGACGCAAGGCTTCAACGTCGGCTATCTCAAAATTACTACGTTCCATTACTCGCTGAATATTACTAATCGTATCAAGCTGTCCGTCAGGAAAAACATAGCGATTGATAAATTTGGTCGATAGCGTTTTATCCCAACCTTCTAAATAATGCGTAATACCATGGTTTAAAAATAAACCCATAGGTTTTAATAAACGATGAACTGTTGCAAAATAAGTCGGTAGGTTTTTTAAACCGACATGCTCAAACATACCTACACTAGCAATTTTGTCATATTGACCATATCCATCAAGGTCACGATAATCTCTTAGCTCAACTGTTACTTGGCTTTCAAGGCCAGCATCAGCAATACGCTGACGTGCCAATTCCAGTTGTTGCTTACTGAGGGTGATGCCATGCGCTTGCACACCATAATGCTTCGCTGCATGCATTACCAGCGCTCCCCAACCGCAACCTACATCAAGGAATCGCTCGCCTGATTTTAACAATAACTTACGACAAATATGGTCTAGTTTGGCTATCTGGGCTTTTTCCAACGTATCGTCAGGATGCTCAAAATAAGCGCAAGAATAAATCATATTCTTATCTAACCACAAAGCATAAAACGCATTAGAAACATCATAATGAAACTGAATCGCATCACGGTTTTCAGTTTTTGAATGTACTTTAATAGCACGATGATACGTGACAGAACGTTGATTATCAGAGCTTGCATCAGCGTGATTGTCTAGCTGCACCTCATCGTTAACAGGCAATCTTACGGCACTAAATACTGTTCCGAGCCGATCAAACAAAGACATGCGAATAATATTGAGATGGTCTTTAAGGCTGATTGCTGCAAAAAAATCGCCTTCAATATCAATGTCTCCTCGAAAATAGGCATCCACCATTCTAAGTGGATCACGCCCCAACACCATCGAGCGAATCACATTTGGATTACGACAAACTAAGGTAAATGCTGGCTCTTGGTCATTCAGATTAACGCTGCTGAAGGTAAGTGTATCGGGTTTCAGGCCATGAAGTTTTGAAGTGTCATGCCTAGCGTTATCAAACTGCAGTGCATCAAGCGCGAGACTGCCTAGTTTTAAAACTGTACCATTCCATAATCGAAACGTAACACTGCCATTGAAGCTGCTAAACAAACGTTTCAACAGATCTGCTGCGGCTTCAACCCCTTTATTCGATATATACAAAGACTGGTCAAGAGAATTGATACTTGTAGATTGAGTGCCATTATAGGCTGCTTGCTTTGCACCTGCGTTACTAGCATGCTTAGAATCTGCCATCACTTGTCTCCCGTATAATTTCTGAATTTATAGCGCTGGTACAGCACCTGAATATCATCAAACAATAAATTGAGACTACTTACTTTACTCAGTTCCGTTAGTATTAACCACTAAAGTGATTAATACATGTTAACTAAATAAAACTGCGCATTTCAGTAATTTTAGGAAAATTCTATAGAGAAATCAACGTGCTGTGTATAAGGTCGCACACGTACATGGCTAGTAGCTGGGAGTTAATTGAGTGCTAGTTAAAGAAAATATTAATCTAATATACTAAATATATTCTAAAAAAACATCGTTCTAAAATACCGAGTTTTAGCGAATCGATCTAGTACGAACTTACCTACAGTCGCTGAAACGCTACTAATAAAAACACCCCAAGCAATATCTATCAATGCCAAATTAAGTGGCCAGTTTTTTAACAATGCGAGGTTAGTTAAATCGTAGGAAGCGTAGACAAAAAAACCAAATGTCGCTGCGGTAACTGTTGTCTTACGCAAACCAGGGTTTGATGCGTATGGTTTAATACTAAACATAATCAATCCAAGCACATAGACCATGTAAAATAAACCCGCAAATAGCAAGTTAGGCTTTGATGCCATTAAATGCCCGATACCGCTTTTATAAATTGGCTCGGCAATGATGGCAAGCCAAATAAAATCTAGCACTACCATGACAATCGCGATAGACAGATACGCTGCAAAGTATTTTTTCATGGTTTGGAATGCCTCAGATCTAGTATTAATAAAATTTCCATCAATACTACTCTGAAAAAACGATGTCGTTTAGTATGAATTAGCTTTTAAATTTAAAGCTTGGGGTTTGTGAAGTCTAGAATTGATAAACCCCAGTTTTCACCATTTAATTTTATTGGTTGTCACTCGCCACACGACATTGCCTACATCATCAGCCACTAGCAATGCACCTTGCTTATCAATAGCGACACCAACGGGGCGACCATAAGCATCGCCATCTTGGCTGAGAAATCCTGTGAGCACATCAATTGGCATCCCATCAGGCTTGCCATTAGCAAATGGTACAAAAATTACCTTGTAGCCACTAAGCGGCTTGCGATTCCAAGAGCCGTGCTGACCAATAAACATGCCATTAGTGTAAGGTGCAGGCAAACTGGCATTAGCAGAAGAAGCCAATCCCAATGATGCAGTATGAGACCCTAGCGCGTAATCTGGGGCGATTGCTTTAGCCACTAACTCGGGGTTAGGTGGCTGAACACGGTCATCCACATTTTGTCCATAATAACTATAAGGCCAGCCATAAAAACCACCCTCTTGTACTGAAGTTAAATAATCCGGCACCAAGTCATTACCGAGTTCATCACGCTCATTCACGACCGTCCATAACGAGCCTGTTTCAGGTTCCCAAGCGAGGCCATTCGGATTACGTAAGCCGGATGAAAAAATACGATGTTTGCCACTTTTAACATCTACCTCCCAAATAGCCGCACGGCCTTCTTCTGCGGCCATTCCACGTTCAGCTACATTACTATTTGAGCCTACCGTAACGTATAACTTCGTGCCATCCGCATTGGCAATGATATTTTTGGTCCAATGATGATTAATCGGCCCACCTGGCAAATCAACTACTTTAACGCTAGGCGCGGTAATTTTTAAATCCCCAGTGGAATAAGGAAACTTCACTACGGCATCAGCGTTGGCAACATATAAATCACTACCTACTAACGCCATACCAAAAGGTGAATTTAAATCTTGCAGTAGCACCGAATGTACGTCTGCCATCCCATCACCGTCCGTATCGCGCAGCACAGTGATGCGATTGGCGCTTGCAACGGCGGCCCCTGCTTTTTTCATGACTAAACCCATTACCCAACCCTTAACGCCTTTTCCATCTTCTTGTTTAGGTGGTGCATTGGTCTCTGCAACAAGCACATCACCATTAGGCAACACATAAAGCCAGCGTGGGTGGTCTAGGTCTTTCTTGAATGCAGCAACAGCTGTGCCTGTTGCTGCGATTGGCCGAGCATCCTTTGGCCAACCCACAGCAGGTGCAATCTTCAAAGTTGGAATGAATGATTTTTGTGGAAGTGGTAAATTAGGATTTATGCCGACATCTGTAGTAGGAGTCAGCTTAGTTTCTTGACTGCATGCAGCTATGCCACACAACATTACAGTAATTACCATCGTACCCATACGTCGTTGAACGTGCTGAGCAGCAAGATGGTAATCACTCATTATATTCTTCCCATTAACAGCAAGATAATAATCACAACCACCACAAGTCCTAACCCGCCGCTCGGCCCATAACCCCAACCTTTACTATGAGGCCAGCCAGGAAATGCACCAATTAACATTAAAATCAAAATAATCAACAAGATGGTGCCTAAGCTCATGACGTACTCCTTAAATTGTAACGCTATAAACTAGTGAATAAACTTTAAATTGTTACATTTGGAAATAGATAATTTAGTTAGACTCTGTAGGCGGTGTAACAATAATAGTAGTAGTGCCATCGCCAGTTTTTCCAGTTTCGCCCGTATCGCCTTGTACGCCAGTTTCACCTGTATCGCCTTGAACACCAGTTTTGCCAGCATTGCCTTGGACGCCAGTATCTCCTGTATCACCAGTTCTACCGGGTTCACCAGGTGCTCCTGCTGGGCCAGGCACAACTATAGTTTCTGCAGGAACATTAACTACAGTTGGTTTATCGCAAGCAGTGAGACCTAACGCAGTAATACTTAGCGCGGCAAATAGTACTGAAGTTAATTTTGAACGGTTCATCATCAATCCTTAAATATAAAATAGTGGCACGAGCGTTCAAACCATTAAGACTTAAATCCACTCGTAAACAAGCTTATACGATTTAATTAATCGCATTAACCATAACTGGAGCATAGACCAGCACAGAAGGCAATCTCTGTGCGCTATCGAACACTACATAAAATAATTTAGTGATTATTAATCAATGTTTGACTTTAGCAGCACTTTTTCGCATTAAGTCCACACAACCATCAGCGCGGCGTTTAGCTTCCTTAGCATCCCCGGTATCTAACAAAGGAATGAGTGCCGCTAACGGATTTATCATCGCTAAAACAATTGAAGTCGCTACTTTTATACCAATCGGCTGCTTCTCTAAAGATACTTCGGGATCAGCAAAAGTGCCCGTAATTCTTAGTGGCGAGCGAAGCGTGAGCGGACTGAAATCTTTTGGCATCACCACCGCACGTAAATTAAGCTCCTCTGTAGCCAGTGACAGCGATCCATCCACCCACACAGCAGAATCTTTTGTATCCAGTACCATCACCCTTGGACGAAAAGTGCCCTGCTTCGCGACTAGATCAACCACCGCGCATTGCACGGGCAATATATCATCTCCCGTAAACATCACGCCTATAGCTTGTGCCAAGTCCAATCCAGCCGCTTCAATAACTAAATGAGATATGGCACCTTCTTGCAACTCACTATGAACTGTGCCGTTCAACGATGCTAATATTTCAGCGGTTGATTTCCCCTGCCCTTTTAGTATGGCCTGGCCATTCAAACTGCCTGATATATAAGGTGGTAAACCATCCTCTCGTACCTGTTTGACCCAACGGTCAAGTCGAATACCACCCCAACGTAAATTTGAATCCCATAATGCTTTTGAACTGCGTCCGTCTAAACTCAAATCGCCTTTCAATTGACCTTGTGCCGTACGCGCATCAAGGTCATTTAAGGTCAAAATACCTTCTTTCAATTGTAGATGACCACGCAGCGGACGCAATGGCTCTAGGAGACTCGTATTAAGATCAACATATGCAATATCAATCAAGACATTAGCATCCATTACATTCAAAGAGGCTAAATCAAATGGGCGGCTTGGTAGCACCTTTTTTCGATTTGTAGAGATTGGCTCTGCACCAAACGCTGGCCCTAAATCAGTGATTAATAACTTACTGCCACCAAGTTTGCCTGAAAGTAAAGGCACACTGTGGCCTAATTTACCAACGCGCGCCTCATTGCGGCGTGCTTTATACACAAAATTACCATTTAAATGGGTTGCACCTAGATCAAGATTATTGACTTGCACATGCCAAGTACCTGCTTTCTTATTGAGGAATCCACCAGAGGAAAATTGAGAGGTAGTCGGTAAGGTTACGCCAAACAAATCACCCACAGCCGCCATTGATGGGCCTTTTAAATTAAATTTCCCGTAAAAATTACTGATGAACAATGCATCTGCAGCCCCTCCCCTGAAGGTGAGTACCGCACGCCCGACCTTGGCATTAAGACTAATTGCAACAGGAATAGTGAGCGGCTTGCTAGCCTGCGATTGTCCAGCGCTAGAGGTATCAGTTTGAGGTTGGCTGGGCATATCAGGCAATTGACTAGTAGAAACTAGCTCAATTTTTAATGGTAACTTACGGTAATAACCAGTGACATTTGCTTGCAAAGTGCTGTTAAACTTTGAAATAGGCGTTTTAATTTTGCCAAAGTCTGGCTCATCTGCGGCCACCTTGGTGTGATTCTCAAATGAAAAATGCGCTTTAATATCTATCTCTAAAGGCATATCACGATAACTAAGTAGACCTTTGCTCACCAGTAAGCTACCAAATGATGGCAGTGCTATCGACTGTTTTACCTTATTGATTGGCGCAGGCTTATCTTCAAACTGCCATGATGCTCGACCGTCCGACAAGCGCTCTAAATGGCTATCCAAAGTCGAGGCCTCTAAGCGCTGGATTCGCAGGTACTGAATTAGAGGCGTCTGATTTTGATAAGAAAGGTCTTTGAGAGAATGTGCTCGATATAAACGCCATAGGTCAATATAACGCAGCTCTAATGTGACATCTTGAGCAAGCAGCATGTGTGGTGATTCACTCCATGCTGGCGCGGCAATTTCTAGTTGGGGAGTATTTAGACTTATGCCGCCCAAAAAACGGATACTGAACTTATTGATAGATGACGCATTAGTATCTGATAACTTGCGTTCTGATAATTTGGACACTATCTGTTTTGAATTTTCTGCTTTTAACACCACTAACTTAGAATCGGCTGAAAAGATAATACGACGTTCAAGATTTTCTGATAGCAGGCGCTCCAACGGTGCACCCAGAAACGGCCAGCCAAACCACTCACCTACAGTAATGCCTACACCTAATAACATTAACACGCCAACGACAACGTACTGCCAGCGTAATCTCTTATTTAGTTTTGGTGGTGTAGCATCCATTCTTAACTTATATTAGAAATATTTTTATAAGACGAAGCCTTGTTTTGCAAAGATTTTGTAAGCTCCGTGAGTATATCGTGATCTCCCAAGCCAACGGGCTTACTGACCATCACTGAAGCAGCCAGTCCTAACATGCGCAACATTTTACTGTGTGGTGCATCCCAATACTCAGCTGTATTGGGTACAAATCTCAGCAATGTAAGGTTAGGTGATTCGGGTCCCTCAGGAAACCATGACCTAGCAAAAGGCGTCCATAATCGTTCGATATGTGCAACATTTCTATGTACCTCGCCACAACCGGATATTGAAACGTAAATGCCTCTTGGCTCATCGCTAAAGCTTAAATTAGCAATACTTAAATGTCCGACCCTGCCAGTACGTAAATCAGTAAAAAACCATAGCACGCCATCCTCATCCATTTCCAAAGGCGTCATTGGGTGGCTTACCAGTCCATAGCCAGAGTCTAACGTCATCATAGCCACTGGAATATCAGCAATTAATTCAGAAAGCTTAGTCAATTCAGGGCTATTTTGCGGTTCGACTTTCATTTAATACTCCTAAATCGTGTGATAAATACAATATCAAGTGAATACAAAAAAACAGATGTACAAAGAGTATTGTGTAATGCAAAACCAATTGATTGCATTGCAGATTCAGTGATTTCAATTAACGAAATAATATTCAGTGACAGATTATTGTGAATGCAATGAGACGTCTGTGTTCTAGCTAACATAGTGTTCAACTAAAGTTGTTAACTAAAAGTTATTAACTAAAAAATTACTGCTACCCGTCAAAACAAGAAGTATGAAAATCCAATAGCTACAATTACTAAACCGGCTAGGCCCCACCAATTAGGTGGGGCCTGTAATGTCATGCCGCTATAAATGATTTATTAACAGATCGCACTACCGGAGATTTATTCGACGGAAAAGGCTCAGCAACATCGCTACTTGAGAGAGTTTTTTACCCAATCAGCATACCTTTGTCACCAATTTCGTTCAGCACAGCGGCCTCTTTAACTTTTATATTTGCAAACTTCAAACTTAAGGTTAGAACGCTTAACTGTACGTAAATATATATGTTTAAAACCGTTTCCTGTCAGCTCATTAACCTCTGTGCGCTAACGTACATACTAGCGATTGACGTTTTATATATTATAAAAAATCTTTTATTTAAGACATTGGCCAAATTTTGGCAGCGATAGAGTCATTGCAAAAAAGGAGTCAAGTTATGACACAAGCGCAATTCTCGACCTCTAATGAAATAAGCAACATGCCTTTAAGCACAACTATTAATAGGAAATTTATTCTAAGCTCACGCCCTGTAGGCGAACCAGTCATCGATAACTTTCATCTTGAAGAAGGGTCTGTGCCAATGCCAGCAGAAGGTCAAGTATTATTACGTACCCTGTATCTCTCGTTAGACCCATACATGCGTACCAGAATGAATGATGTCGCATCTTATGCTGCACCAGTAGAAATTGGTGACGTCATGGTAGGTGGCACGGTATCGCAAGTAGAAACATCGCTGAATCCTAAGTTTCAGGTTGGCGATTTAGTCTCAAGTGCTAACGGTTGGCAGGAATACGTTTTATCAGATGGGTCTGGTCTTACTAGGCTTGATCCAAGATTAAAGCACCCGTCCTTAAGCCTAGGCGTTTTAGGTATGCCAGGTTTTACTGCATACATGGGCTTACTTGATATTGGCAAACCAAAAGCAGGTGAAACCGTAGTAGTAGCGGCTGCGAGTGGTGCTGTTGGTTCTGCCGTTGGTCAAATTGGCAAAATTAAGAAGTGTCGTGTGGTTGGCATTGCAGGTGGTCCAAAAAAATGTCGTTATGTTGTTGATGAATTAGGTTTTGATGCCTGTATTGATCACAGCGACCCTAGCTTTGAACAACTCTTGAAAGCAGCTTGCCCAGCAGGTATTGATATTTATTTTGAAAGTGTAGGTGGCAAAATATTTGATGCCGTATTACCGCTACTCAACGTGAATGCCCGTGTGCCAGTATGTGGCCAAATCGCTAATTACAATGACGCTGACTTGCCAGAACGACCAGACCATTTGGGGGTACTAACGAGTACATTACTAACCAAGCGGATCAAAATGCAGGGATTTATTATCTTTGAAGATTATAAAGATCGATACCCAGAATTTTATAGACAAATGAACGCCTGGGTTAGACAAGGTAAAGTTAAGTACCGGATAGACATCATCGATGGTTTAGAAAATGCACCGCACGCGTTCATTGGACTACTCAAAGGTCAAAATTTTGGCAAACTGGTGATTAAGGTTGGCGATGAATAGTTCGCCACTTAATCTAATGTAAAACCATTCAAGCACTAACAAAACATACTAGTCTTATTTATACCTGCTTAAAGTAGAAAAATGATTAATCGCTAGATTATTAAAGAATCTAACCAGATAATTTGTTGGACGTCTTGTTAGATTCTTTCTTAGATTGTTTTTCAGCCTTTTTCTCTTTAGGCGTTTTGGCTGGTTGTTTCTTATCTGCTTTGTTGCTTTTCTGCTCTCTGCCCATGACTTTCTCCCAAAAATAACTAGTTGGCACTAGCCACTGTACTATTTTATTTATAACTCGCAACGATGTCTGTGCGATAACGTACTCAGGCGATCATTTGTACTGTTTTGCTATAAGTTAGTTAACGCACACATTAGTTAACCTGTTCTGCATTACATTTAATTCATGTAATATTTAAACTTAGGGTTTAACCTATTAAAACATCACGAGTATTAATAAAAATAGGTGCAAAGATGTCCAATTTACATAATCCTCGACAAAATCACCTACTAGATGCGCTGCTCAATGCAGAATATGACCGCTTATTTCCTGAGCTTGAGCTTGTACACATGCCGCTTGGCCAAGTAATTTATGAGTCTGGCGAGCATTTAAGATATGCATATTTTCCCACGACATGTATCGTATCGCTACTTTATGTCACGGAAGATGGCTCATCTGCCGAAATTGCAGTAGTTGGCAATGAAGGCATACTTGGCATATCGATTTTCATGGGTGGAGATTCCACCCCCAGCCGCGCTGTAGTACAAAGTGACGGTTATGGTTATCGTCTAAAAGCGCTAACCTTTAAAAATGAGTTTAATCGTGCTGGGCAAGTACTCAGACTGCTGCTACGTTACACACAAGCCCTGATCACGCAAATGTCGCAAACCGCTGTTTGCAATAGGCATCATTCTGTTGAACAACAACTATGCCGCTGGCTATTGCTAAGCTTAGACCGTTTATCTAGTAATGAATTGATTATGACACAAGAGTTAATTGCTAATATGCTAGGGGTGCGCCGCGAGGGCGTAACCGAGGCCGCCGGTAAGCTACAGCATGCAGGGTTAATTCACTATAGTCGTGGTCATATTAAAATAATAGACCGCCCTAATTTAGAAAAGCGTGTCTGTGAATGTTATCACGTGGTTAAAGCGGAATATGACCGCTTGCTCCCCTCACTTCATGGCATTGCGCTTTAAGGTTTAAGCTAATTTAGCACCCAAAACATCTAAAGTTTTTTCAACTTTTCTGCAGCATCAATTCAGCATTACATTTTCCATCCGTTACTCAAACCCTGCCAAAAATAGTTTTATTTATTTCCAAATAACGCATTACATCCGCTTTAACCGTCAAAACTCTGATTTTTACTTGTATGTTCGTTAAAGCACAGACCTGTTATGCCAAATACCAATAATAGAGAGAATGGTTCAAATGCACTGGTAGTCACCAACAAATTAAGCATGTGAATTCCTTTAGTTAAATTGCAGCACTCAGCTTAAGAGACAATGCACATGGACAATAAAATACTTCTACTTACAGATGATCCAGTTGAAGCGACTGCACTTAAAAATGTGCTGAGTAAATTTTTACAAGGCTCATTTGAAATAGAGTGGCTAACGCAGCTTTCACCGGGGATTAAACGACTGCAAAAAGGTGGCATCGATGCTGTTATTGTGGATTTGTTGCTGCCGGATAGTAAAGGAATCGAGACATTTGACCAATTATTAGCCATCGCTCCACATACACCAATCATTACACTGAGTGAAGTTGATGATGAAAGCTTAGCTTTAGAAGCAACAAAGCGAGGCGCCCAAGCACACCTCTCTAAAGGACAGTTTGTCAGCAGCTTAGTACCACAAACCTTGCACAGTATTATTAAGCGTAAAGCTGCCGAAGAAAATCTATATAAAGAAAAAGCCCGTGCTGAAATTGCGCTTAATTCCATTAGCGATGCCGTCATCTGCACCGACATTTTTGGCAATATAGATTACTTGAATACCGCAGCCGAGATTATGACGGGTTGGTCGCGCGAAGAGGCACGGGGGCACCCGATAACCGATGTTTTTAACATTGTCGATGGCCTTACACGTAAACCACCTGAACAAAACCCAGTACATTTAGTGCTTAAGAATGACGAAGCAATGGGATTAAAAGCTGGCACTTTACTGGTTCGTCGTGATGGCTCAGAAGTAGTAATCGAGGATTCTGCCTCACCCATCCATGATTGGGATGGTAAGTTAACTGGTGCAGTGATTGTGTTTCATGACATCAGCGTGGCGCATGCAATGACCATGAAAATGTCTTATCTGGCGCAACATGACTTTTTAACTGACTTACCAAATCGTGTGTTATTGAATGACCGTATCGCGCAGGCAATTACATTGGCAAAACGGCGCGGTACACAGCTTGCCATACTTTTCCTAGACCTAGATAACTTCAAGCACATTAACGATTCACTAGGCCATGCAACTGGCGATAAGTTATTACAGTCAGTAACACAGCGATTAAGCAATTGTGTACGTAGTTCCGATACCGTGAGCCGACAAGGTGGCGATGAGTTTGTGATTTTGATTTCGGAAAGTAAGCATGGCCTTAATGCATCTTTAACTGCAGATAAAATAATTAAAGATCTATCTTTACCGCATTCCGTGTCGGGTTCTGAGCTGCATATTACCACCAGCATCGGTATTAGTATTTATCCTGAAGACGGAGAAAATTCGGATATCTTGGTCAAAAATGCAGATACCGCGATGTATCACGCAAAAGAAAATGGGCGAAATAACTATCAGTTTTTTAGTGCTGAGATGAATGTTCGTGCCGTAGAACGTCAATTCATAGAAGCAAACCTGCGACTCGCACTTGAAAAAGAAGAGTTTGTTTTACATTACCAGCCCAAAATTAATCTCAACACAGGCAAGATTACCGGGCTTGAAGCACTACTACGCTGGAACCACTCAGAATGGGGCATGGTGCTCCCGGAGCGGTTTATATCAGTTGCGGAAGATAGTGGATTAATTATAACGATTGGCAATTGGGTATTACGTGAAGCTTGCATGCAAATTAAACAATGGAAAGACGCAGGCTTACCTACGACGTCGATTGCTGTGAATATTTCTGCGGTGGAGTTTCGCCAAAATAATTTCGTAGAAGGTGTACGCGCTATTTTGAATGAAGCAAAGATAGAGCCTCACTGCCTGCAGCTAGAAATTACTGAAAGTGTGTTGATGAGCGATGCTGAGTGTAGTGTCGCAATCCTCAAGGAATTAAAAAATATGGGCGTACGACTGGCCATGGATGACTTTGGAACAGGCTATTCAAGCTTAAGTTACCTTAAACAATTCCCAATAGATGTTTTAAAAATTGACCAGTCATTTGTGCATGATATTGGCACTACCAGTGATAACGGCATCATCGTGAGCGCCATCATTGGCATGGGCAACAGCCTTAGATTAAGTGTAGTGGCCGAGGGTGTGGAAAATAAAATGCAGCTAAACTACCTCAAAGAGCTGAATTGCGAAGAGGGGCAAGGCTACTTTTTTAGTCAGCCCGTTTTGGCAGAACAGCTTGCCATACTGCTTAAAACTGACATTACTCCTTGGTGCAAGCACTTTAAGGTTGATATGGCTAACCATTTTTCCACCGCCATTTAAAAGATTATCAGTGAAAAATCATAGGATTTAAGTTAAGTAGACGTGAAAAGTTGGCGATTTCCGCCAATCAAAAGTAAACATAAAGGATTTAGTAATGAGCATAATCACCATCAAAGACGGCACACAAATTTATTACAAAGATTGGGGCATGGGTCAAGCTGTGGTGTTTAGCCACGGCTGGCCACTAAGCTCAGATAGCTGGGAAGCACAGATGTTATTTCTGGCCTCCCATGGCTATCGCTGTATTGCCCATGACCGCCGTGGGCATGGTCGCTCTAGCCAAACTTGGGCTGGCAATGACATGAACACCTATGCCGATGATTTGGCAATACTTATCGAAACCTTAGATTTAAAAGATGTAGTGCTTGTAGGATTTTCAGCAGGGGGCGGTGAAGTCGCGCGATACATTGGTCGCCATGGCACAAAACGTCTGGATAAAGCTGCTTTGATTTCTGCCGTGCCGCCGCTCATGTTAAGAACTGCAGCGAACCCTGCAGGCTTACCATTAGCTGAGTTTGACAAAATACGTGATGGCTCGCTAGCAGACCGGTCACAATTTTATCAAGATCTCGCCAGCGGTCCATTTTTTGGTGCGAACAGATCAGGCGCTAAGGTTTCTCAAGGCATGATGGACTCATTTTGGCGTCAGGGTATGTTAGCTGGCCACAAAAATACATTTGATTGCATTAAGGCGTTTTCAGAAACTGATTTTACTGAAGACCTGAAGAAATTTGATTTGCCTACGTTAATTGTACATGGCGATGATGACCAGATAGTACCCATTGGTGCATCAGCATTGATGTCAGCAATGCTGATAAAAAATGCAACGCTCAAAATTTACAAGGGCGCACCACATGGGATTGCGGATACGCATAAAGATCAACTTAATGCTGATTTACTAGCGTTTCTTAAAACCTAAGTGTGTAATTAATATCACCGTTTAGCGACAAAAATTTATATTGTATTAATGTTAGGTAGCGCACAGAACATGAGAATTGCTCAGTGCAATATGTGTCTAACGCTAACACCTCTGCAACTAATTTCTACAGCAGACTCATCAGGAGGTATTCAATATGAGTTATGAAGATCGCGATACTTACGGTATGTACCGTAGCAATGATGGTGATGGTCCTGGTCCAAGATTGATGGGGGCCAATACATTGATAGGTAATGACGTCTATAACCATAAGAATGACAAACTTGGTGACATTAAAGAAATTATGTTGAACACCTACAGCGGAAAAGTCTGCTATGCAGTGTTGTCTTATGGCGGTATTTTAAGCCTAGGTGAAAAGCTGTTTGCAGTGCCTTGGAAAGCGTTAATTTTAGATACCGTCAATAAGCGATTTGTTTTAAACGTTGATAAAGTCAAGCTAGAAAATGCACCAGGTTTTAATACCGACCATTGGCCGAATATGGCGGATGAACAATGGGCAAATATCATTCATAGCTATTACGATATTGAATACAATAATCACAATCCATAACGACGGTTAGTTAAGTTAATCTCCCCATGCTACCCCCCTAGCATGGATTCTCCCTCGAAGTTTGAGGGATTTTTTTGTGTGTAGCATACGGTAACCAAACCATATATCATCTAAAGCGAATATTAATTAGTGATAGTCAAAAATGAGTGTATAGAAGGCATGCCATGAATACTGAATCAAAACCCGCTCTCGACACTAAGCCCACAGCTGCTAGCATTTTACCTGCCGTTAACGACCCGATACAGGTTAAAAGTGTGGCATTAGTAGTGATTATGACCATCGCCATTGTGTTTGCTTTAGACTGGGCGCAGAGTTTCATCATCACTATGCTGCTTGGCATACTGCTCTCCCACACCTTAAACCCAATAGTCATATGGTTAGAGCGCATTAAAATTCCACGTGTGATTGGTTCTACTGTGGTTATTTTAGCCGTTATTGGTGGAATTATTTTCACCGCCTACGCGTTACGTGGGCAGGTGCAGTCCATTATTACAAAACTACCTGAAGCTGCAACAAAACTCACTTCCAGCTTTGCGACCAAGCGCGGCGACCCACTCACCAGTCTTCAAAAAGTACAGATTGCCGCTAACCAGATGGAAACTGCGACTAGTTCAGTAGAAAACACTAATGCATCCCGCAAAAAATCAACAATGCATGTAGTCATTGATGAGCGTAAATTTAAGATGTCTGATTTTTTATGGCGTGGCTCATTGGGATTTTTTGGATTTCTAGGTGAGGCAATCACCATGATATTTCTCGCTTACTTTTTACTGATTTCAGGTGATATTTTCAGACGCAAAATGGTCAGGCTCACGGGGCCCTCTCTATCACGCAAGAAAATCACTGTGAATATTCTTGATGAAATCAATCATTCGGTTCAGCGTTACATGTTCATGTTGCTAGTTACCAATGTCATGGTAGGCCTCTTAATGTGGGTTGCACTTCGTATGATTGGACTAGAAAATGCCGGTGCCTGGTCGGTAGCGGCAGGCTTTATGCATTTAGTGCCTTATTTTGGTCCAGTGATCACGGCCGCCGCGACGGGCATGGCCGCTTATATGCAATTTGATTCGCTCTTAATTGCCTTTACTGTGGCGGGCATTTCAATGTTGATTGCCACTATCATAGGCGTTTTTGTCACTACCTGGATGACAGGTCGTATTGCAAAAATGAATCCAGCTGCAGTATTCATCTCGCTGTTATTCTTCGCATGGCTATGGGGCTTATGGGGCATGCTGCTAGGCATCCCTATTATCGTTATCGTGAAAGTGATATGTGAGCATATTGAGCAATTTCAGCCTATTGCAGAATTGCTTGGTGATTAGGAGTGAGTGTTTTAAAAATTAGAATTAAAAATATTCAAAACTGGACGTAATAATTCGTCAAACTTTTTTATTAGTCGTTAATTTTTCTTTAGTTTGAGCAAGTGGTTTTGCAATGATTTTGTCGAGTTCAACCTGCTGCTTTTTGTATTGCTGAAGGCTGCCGAAACAAAGTGAATATTGCCGAGTGAACTCCGCACCTAAAAAGAAAATCTGCGCCGAATAATATACCCACAGCAATAATGCAATGACCGAACCAGCCGCACCAAAGCTTGATGCAACGGCGCTATTACCAAGATACAAACCTATAAGATATTTGCCAAGCATAAACAAACTTGCGGTAAAAATCGAACCAATCGCAACATCGCGCCAAGACAAAGGCGCATCCGGTAACATTTTATAGATGATTGCAAACAGACTGGCTATCACGCTGAACGAAATCAGCCAAGACAGCACGGCAAATAGCAACGCCGAGCTACTCCAAACACCTCCTACATAGTGATGAAGTAAACCTAGAAATGCACTCACAACTAAAGAAATAAGTAGTAAAAAAGCGAGCACTAACACCAAACCAAACGACAACAAACGTGTTCTGAGCAATACGCCAATGGGCGATAACTTGGATTTTTGTACGCCCCACATTTCGTCTAAGCTACCTTTTAATTCTGCAAATACGCTGGTTGCGCCTACAAGCAACAACACGATTGCCACAATGGTTGCCATTAAGCCACTTCTTGGATCGTTTGCTGCAACAAGCAGCGCCTGTATAGCCTGCGCACCGTTGCGGCCAACCAGACTTTGTATCTGATGAATAATCTGGCCTTGCGCAGCTTCCGCACCAAAAAAATATCCTGCAATTGCAATGGCTAAAATCAAGATGGGGGCTAATGAAAATAAGGTATAAAACGCCAGTGCAGCGCCTTTGCTTGCGCCTCGATGATCAATCCAGGCGTCTAAAGAATGGTATAAAACATTGGCTAATGCTTTGATATAGCTCAGTTTATTTCTAAATGATAATTGAGCCACTTGTTAATTACCTATGCTGGATTAAGTAACGCAACCATTAAAAAAATATTAGACTTAACGAGTTAAAGTCTAAATATACTCATGAATAGTAACCCATGATTAAAGGTGATAGATAACACCACCTTTATTCAACTTTAATAGTATTGAGCCTGCAAACTAGATTTTTTCATAATTTTACGAATCTCTTGTGCGCGAAATAATGGCACTGCCACAATCATTAATACGCCGCCTTCTTGTATCCGTTTTTTATATCTGGCCAAATCTGTGTTAAAGATATTAACACCCAGCAGAGCAGCACCAATCGCTACAGCAATAGCACCAAAAACGATGGTGCTACCTAACACCACATACCAAGGTGAGTTAGTGAACCATAGTGGCGAATAGGTGAACCAACGGGGTACAGCCAGTACATATAAGCCGCCTATCAAGCCTAGCCCGGCACCTATCAATAAGCCCCTTTCCCCTTCATGAATAATGTTAGTTTTTTCAATAGCGGTTGCTTGTTGTAAGTCGCCTAAATCAGTGCCAGGTTTAGCTAAAAAATGAATATGCTTATCTTCAATGCGGGCAAGTAGCATTTCATCGCCAGCCTTATCTGCTGCTTTTACATCTGGCAGCATAAACTCTAGTTTTATTTTCATGATGCTTTATCCCTTTATAAAAATAAAATTGCTTACTTTGACTAGCTGTCTAAAAATATTAGCCGCTAACACTCGCAACGTAAGAAATTTAGCCATTACTAACAAATATTATGACTTCATATTTTCCATGAGCGATGCCAAATCATCGGCATGCTCTTCTTCCATCGCTAGAATTTCTTTAAGCATACGTTGGGTGGTTGGGTCAGCATCCGCCAAATACACGATCATTTCACGATAACTTTCAATCGCAATCCTTTCAGCGATTAAATCTTCTTTAATCATGGCATGAAGCGTATCGCCTGCAACGTACTCTGCATGGCTACGTTCACTCAAACCATCTGGTGAAAAATCAGGCTCACCACCCAGTTCAGTAATACGCTTCGCGATTCGGTCTGCATGTGCCATTTCTTCATTGGCATGCTCAAGAAACTCAGCTTTTACTGGCTCAGCATGTATACCTTTTGCCATAAAATAGTGGCGCTTGTAACGCAATACACATACTAACTCGGTCGCGAGTGCTTCATTCAACAGCTTAATCACTGCTTCACGATCAGCTGCATAACCTGTGGTAACTGCGCCCTCTTCAATATGTTGTCTTGCACGTGCGCGCAAGGTTTTTATATCGGTAAGTATTGGTAGCCTCTTATTTGAGTTTTCTGACATTTTATGACTTATAGATTGTTGCATTTTTATCTCCTTAACTTATTAATTGCGTCATCGCTCATCTCGACATGCGCTCTAGAAAGACTTAACTGTTTATTGCTTTCAAAATGCTCTGAACCAGAATGACGAGGTCTTCTTGTAGCTTTGTATATAAAAATTACAATGCCTGCCAACAATAAAATATGAATACCGCTTCCTAATGAATGATCAGTCGTTATTCCAACTAACCAAAAGACAACTAATACAAATGCCGTCACATTTAGCATCAAAAAATCCCCTTTGCTATATCGAATTTATTTAAGATTTAAGATAATGAGCACGCAACTTTTTATAAGTTTGCGTGCGTTAAATTTGAAATGAATAACTTCGCTATATGCTGACTATTACTGAGCTAAGTGGATTTTTGCATCGCTCATACACAGATCCTTTGCATTGCCGGCCAATGCGTCGCATTTTTCCTTCGCTACAGCATAGTCGGCCTGACGCTTTTCCTTCGCAGCATCCTTGTGCGCATCTGTCACCTTCTCCATCGCCTTCACATTAGCATCAGTCGCTTTTTCATTGGCAACTGCATTTACTTTTGAAGTACTCTTTTGCGCTTTAGCATCAGCCATTGCATGCACTTTTGCAGCTTTAGCTTCTTTCTCGCAGACATCTTCTTCATTACCATCTTTAGCATCACATTTTTCCATTGCCACTGAGTAATCAGCATCGGCTTGAGCAACGTGAAGGTTATATCGTGTTTTTACATTGGTCGTGTAATTGTGCTCAAGCTCCGCTTTAGCAACATTTTTTTTACCTTTCTCTTCTGCATAGCAAATATCCTCAGCATTGCCTGCAAGTGATTCGCAACGTACCTTGGCATATTTATATTCCGCATTGATTTTGGTTTCTTGCAATTTATATTGATCTTTTGTCATAGTTTCAGCTGTGACACTCAAACTAAAAACAAGACCTAAAGCTAATGCAAGTGCACTGATATTAAAATTTTTCATTGTTTTCCTTTGGTTTTGATACGAAGAATATGGTCGAAGTGTGCGATTATTTAGCTTATTGGTCTGTTTGCTATCGCACATAACCTTTGTTTTTGACTAAGTGACGACTGTAATTAATACCTAGACTAGATAAGAAAATACTAGCTAAAGTTAGAAAGCATAGATTTAATTAAGCTGATTAAGAACAAATTCGCAACATTATCAGGCTGAAAACGGTAATATCATCAGAAAGCAAGGCAACTGCATTACATCCAAAAGCGACCTTAACTATTTCCTGTCCGACGTATTGTATTGGGTATCTATCTCACTCTTAGTTAGCTTGTTTTTGACAAAGGCGTCACTGACGCAACGATTTTTAGCCGCTCCGGTCAATGAAATACATCTAGTATTGGCTGTCCGGTATTCAGACGCAATCTCATGTTTATGCAGTTGATAGTCATCGACAGTCATACTTTTCGCCATCACACTTACACATAACAATATCCAAATTGCAATTGCTAAGGTGCTGATGTTAAATTTTCTCATCGCGATACTTTAGAGTCCGAACCCTTGGCCTCAGTGTTTTCTTTGGTAATTTCTTCATCTGATTTAGCCAAGTTTGTTAACATTGTCTGCCAATCAAAAAGTTGTTGATGCACTTCTTCTTTACTGAGCCCATATATTTCTTGAATCTTGCCTGACAGCTGATCACGCTTACCGGCAATCACATCTAAATGATCATCTGTGAGCTTGCCCCACTGCGCTTTAGCATTACCTTTAAATTGTTTCCAATTACCTTCAATTTGATCCCAGTTCATGTTCATTCCTTTGAATAAGTAAATTTTGCCATATAAGTTTTAGAGATTATTCATCAATGATTAGTGGTGATATTTTCTGCACGTGTACAAAAAAATATTCAACTGAAAGCTGCTAAAACCATTAATCTGCTTGATTTAAATAAAAGATTACGGAGATTGAAAATCTTTGTCCGTGTGCTATCGCACATAATTCTCTTAGCTTCATCAATAGGCATGACTTAAAACCTTGAGGTCTGTATTAAGTGTGCCAGCGAACAGACAGGCTCAACGCCTCGGTATTAATTTGAACACCTTAAGTATTCTTTTAAACAACTCGGATTAACTTAACTTTTAAATTGTTTTAGCAAGTGATGCTGACAACGGGTCATTAACTGTCCTAACCTTAAGTATTAAATTGCGGAATAACTAAAATTACAGTTAATAATTAAATAAAAGAATGCATTACTGGAGATGACTCATGTCGTCCACTCAAGTGATATTGGCAGGTAACAATTTATTAAATAGTTTGCAAAAAAAAGATCGGCGTCGTTTTATAGCAAGTTGTGAACTTGTACAGCTGAATCTTTCAGATGTCATCAGCAATGCTAGCGACCCTATCCATCATGTATATTTCCCTATAGATAGCATCATTTCTTTGGTCAATCCTGTTGATGGCAATATAGGTATGGAAGTAGCACTCATCGGTAATGAAGGCATGCTAGGTATAACACTCATGTTAGGCTCAGATGTGGCGCCGTTTAAAGCGATAGTCCAAGATTCAGGTTCAGCATTGCGCATTACTGCGCAAACATTTCTTACTGAACTAGAGTTACTTCCTGCATTACGCTTGCAAGTAAAACGCTATATTTTCGTATCGTTTAGCCAGCTTGTCCAAAGCACAGTATGTAACCGTTTCCATGTGGCTGAAGCTCGTCTGGCGCGTTTACTACTAATGATTCGCGACCGAAAACACTCAGTGGAGTTTTATATTACGCAAGAACTACTTGCTCAAATGCTAGGTGTGCGTCGCGTGGCCGTCACTAAGGCTGCAAGTACCTTACAACGGGAAAGACTTATTAGTTACAGTCGTGGAAATATAAAAATAACTGACATCGTTGGTTTAGAACATGCAGCATGTATTTGCTATCAAACTGATAAAAATACCTATAAACAGATATTACACACTGACAATATCTTTGCATTAGCTTAGATGCATCACATTATTAATACTGTTTAAGTGAGATATATAGCTAAAATTCAGGTCACTCATTTACTACAGGCACTTCCATTATGCTGATGATTATCAGCATAATAGGTTGTCAGACTGCTTTACAAACAGTATGCAAGCGCTTAATTAGGTTTTAAACGCATATCATTTTTAACTGATGTAACACCTTTAACGCCACGTGCAACTTCAGCCGCTTTTTGAATATCTGCTTCTGAATTAACAAATCCACTCAGTTGAACTACACCTTTATATGTTTCAACATTAATTTCAGAGGACTTTAAAGTTGGTTCATTTAACACGGCGGTTTTGACTTTTGTAGTAATGATGCTGTCATCAATATATTCGCCTGTGCCTTCTTTTTTAGAAGTAGAAGCACAACCAATTAATGTAGCAAATACAATTGCTGCAAGAATACTGGAAATAGTCTTAAATTTTTTCATCACTGTAAACTCCATATAAATTAAATAGTGGGTTTATCAAATCAAACAACATTGACACTTAAATGAATTGAATATCCACAACGTCTTCATCATCGTTTCATTTTTAGGAAATCTCTGTGTGCTAGCGCACTTATATAAGAAATCTTTTCTGCTATATTTAGACATTAATATCAGAAATTTTATTAATAAACGTATTCATTAAGGGCTGTTGAAAGTGATAGAAAAAATTAAACAAATCAGTCTATTAAAAATCACCGTAGTCATAGGTACAATGCTGCTGGTAGGTTGTACCTCTATACCGATGATGGTGCCCGATATGGCGATGGAGTCGCCACGCAAAGTAAAATTAGAAGGTACACAAGGCGCATTGACTAACGAGCAAAGCAAAGCAATTCTCGCTAAGCTCAAAAAGAATGGTGACGAAACCAATATTTTCGATAAACATTTAGCCCTCGAAGCACAAATTGTTGGTAGTCCGCTTGTAGTTGGCAATAAAGTTGATTTGCTGGTCGATGGTCCTACCACCTACAAAGCAATGATGCTAGCAATAGAAAATGCAAAAGACCATATCAATATGGAAACTTATATCATTGAAGATGATGAGATTGGTCAGCAATTTTCTACATTACTTATCCGCAAGCAGAAAAGTGGTGTACAGGTCAATCTAATTTACGATAGCGTAGGCTCAAGTAGTACACCCAAAGCATTTTTTAAAACGCTAACGGATAGTGGTATCAACGTACTGGAATACAACCCGATTAATCCACTAGTCGCTCGCAAAGGCTGGGATGTGAATCAGCGTGATCACCGTAAGTTATTAATCGTAGATGGTCAAGTTGCCTTTATAGGCGGCATTAATATTAGCAGCGTCTATTCAAGTGGTTCATTTGGGCGAGGTTCATCCGGCAAAGCCAAAGATAAACCTAAGCAAGTACAACCAAAACTTGAAAATACGAGTCTAGGCAATTTAAATCAAAAAAATCCAACGCCGGAAGCATCTGACAAGCAAGGTACGCCTTGGAGAGATACTCACATGCAAATGAACGGTCCTGTAGTGAGCGAGTTTCAAAAACTATTTTTTGAAACATGGAAAGCACAAAAAGGCAAAGAGTTAGCCCCTAAAAATTACTTTCCCACACTAACCATTCAGGGCAATGAAATTGTACGCGCCATTGGCAGCACCCCAGACGAACCATATAGCCAAATTTACTCTACATTGATTTCGGCAATTAATAGTGCAGAGACTCAAGTTTTTGTAACCAATGCCTATTTTGTACCTGATCCGCAGCTCCTTACATCGCTTAAAGATGCCGTTGCACGTGGCGTCGATGTTAGATTGCTGTTACCTGAAAAAACGGATTCAATCATGGTGTTTTATGCCTCACGTTCGTACTACGACGAGTTACTCAGCGCGGGTGTAAAAATCTATGAAAGGCAAGATGCAATGCTACACGCCAAAACGGCACTCATCGATGGCGTGTGGTCAACAATAGGTTCTACTAACCTCGATTGGCGCAGTTTCATTAATAACCAAGAAATTAATGCAGTGATGCTTGGCCAAGACTTTGGTGGAAAGATGCAAATGCTATTTGAGAAGGACTTAATCTCTTCTAAACAGATTACGTTAGAGGCTTGGCGAGCTCGTTCAATCGGCGCACGGGTAAAAGAAAGAGCCGCACGTTTATGGGCAAGGCTGTTATAAATTTAAATGAAAACAAATCAAGTATTCAGAACAAACCCGCTCAGCTGGTTACCCACTTTTTTAATTGCATGCGTGATGAGTTTAACCTATGGTAAGTCTTTAGCCGTAGAGTCTACCTTATTGTCGCCGCATCACTCGGCCGAAGCGCTCAGTGCAAAATATTCAGAATTATCTACGCAACTTAAAAATAATCAGTTTAAGCGTGCGCTTTATCTAAACTCTGAGGAATCTTCTAATGACCTAAAAGGTGAAATTTACGCTGTAGTGAAGCATCCTTTTACCACCGTAAATAAATCACTCAACAACCCGTCACATTGGTGTGATGTTTTGATATTGCACATTAATATCAAATATTGTAAAGCCTCCAGTGATAAAAATGGCACTACACTTAACGTCAATCTAGGCAAGAAGTTTGATCAACCACTCGAAGATACTTCTCGGGTAGCATTCAATTATCGTGAAGTGATGGCCTCGTCAGATTATTTTGCGATACAACTTAATGCAGAAGAAGGCCCTTTAGGAACTTCCAACTATCGTATCTGGATTGAAGCTACCCCACTCAAGGATGGAAACACTTTCCTGCATTTCACTTACACCTATTCATTTGGTTTAAGCGGCAGCATTGCCATGAAAAGTTACCTCGCGACGATAGGAAGAAATAAGGTCGGATTTACCGCAACGAACAAACAGGCCAATGGACAGCCCAATTACATTCAAGGCGTGCGTGGTGTAGTTGAGCGCAATACGATGCGCTATTATCTAGCGATTGACGCCTACCTTGCCGCCCTCACCTCACCACCAAAAAGTCAGCCAGAAAAACGATTTAAGCTTTGGTACAAAAGTACCGAAGCTTACCCGCGCCAACTGCATGAAGTTGAACAAGATGCATACCTCACGATGAAACGTAAAGAATACAAGCGTCAGCAGGCTGTGCTGTAGTTAACCCATGCAATATCTGAAATATTTTTTGGGTTCAGCCTGATGGTTTAAATCGAACTGATTAAGTTTGCAGTTTGTATGTTTGGTACAAATAAAATTTCTATTATTAAACGCTGATAGCCGAGAGCAATCTATTAAAAAATCACTCACTGACTACAAATAACCTATTATTTTTGTATGCTATTGCCTAACCATAACTCTGTAAGAATTGCTTGTGAATTGAGGGTTAGTAGATATAAAACTGATGAAGTATTGAATAGAAAATTATCTTAACTATTCAAAACTTTTAGTTGGTGCCCGGAGCCGGAGTCGAACCGGCACACCCTTACGAGCGAGAGATTTTAAGTCTCTTGTGTCTACCAATTTCACCACCCGGGCGGATGTAAGTAGCTACGTTTAATACGGAGCGTATTCTAACACTTGCTGAGATTTTGTCAGCAAAATTTCTTTGCTTTTTCACATATTTTTTACATTACAATGAAAAATTCTTATTCCACACCTAGCCTGAAAAATAAAAAGTTAACAATCACTTTTTAAGCGGGTAATGAGTAACAAAAAAGCATATTACTTATTAAAGATAATATGCTTTATGTAAAAACTATTGTGGTAAAAATGAAGTTGAATCTACATTTACTTTATGTAACTTTTTTTAGAATTCAGAGGCAACTCACTACTTATTAGTTAACTCCCGCACAATTTGCCATTGGTTATTAAACCGTTCAAATTGTAATTCTTTATTCGCTATATCACTGTAACCTTTAATCGGAATACGTTTCATATTACAAACCTCACAGCTTGTATCGGCTGTTTTTATAATTTTAAAATTAG
>JANOHT010000213.1:0-7259 GCA_031406605.1 Methylotenera sp.
ATTGCTGTGATGATGATGATTTACTACATGGCGTTTGGTGTGGTTTCAGTGGTTGCATTGGCGATTAACTTATTACTTTTAGTAGCGATTTTGTCAATGTTGCAAGCCACACTCACCTTACCAGGTTTAGCTGCGATTGCACTGGCACTGGGTATGGCGATTGACGCTAACGTACTGATTAACGAACGGGTGCGTGAAGAGTTACGTAATGGTAATACACCGCAAGCCAGTATACATGCAGGTTACGACCGTGCATTTGACACGATTCTAGACTCCAACGTGACGACATTGATTGCTGGTTTAGCATTATTCATGTTTGGTACAGGCCCAATTAAAGGTTTTGCAGTGGTGCACGTGCTAGGCATCCTCACATCGATGTTTAGCGCAGTGTTGGTCTCTCGTGCATTCGTAAACTTAATCTATGGCTATCGTCGTAAAGTGAGCAAATTGTCTATTGGCCAAATTTATAAAGGCTAATCAAAAAAAGATTAGCTATTAACGCCTACACCTAATTATTTAGAATATTTGAGTACATATCATGGAATTATTTAGAATCAAAAAAGATATTCCCTTTATGAGTTACGGTCGCCTGACGACCGCAATCTCATTAGTGACATTTATATTAGCAGTCTTTTTTTTAGCACACCGCGGCTTAAATTTCGGGGTTGATTTCACTGGCGGCACCGTCATGGAGGTTAACTATCCAAACGCAGCTAATTTAGAAAGTGTACGTGAAGCCGTAGACAGCATCGGTTTGAAAGAAGCGACTGTACAGAATTTTGGCTCTAGCCACGATGTATTGATTCGCTTGCCTGTTAAAGCAGGCTTATCTGTGTCACAACTTTCTGAACAAGTAAAAGCAGCACTGGTTAAAGCAGATTCAACGGCTGAAATTCGTCGTGTTGAATCTGTTGGCGCACAAGTAGGTGATGAGCTTTATGCCAACGGCGGCTTAGCACTGTTCTTTGTCTGTGTAGGTATTGTGTTGTACCTATGGTTGCGCTTTGAATGGCGTTTTGCGGTTGCGGCGATTATCGCCAATATGCATGACGTGGTGATTATTCTTGGCTTCTTCGCTTTCTTCCAGTGGGAATTTAACCTCACGGTACTAGCCGCCATCTTGGCAGTATTAGGTTACTCAGTGAATGAGTCTGTGGTGGTGTTCGACCGAGTACGCGAAAATTTTAGAAAAATGCGTAAAGCATCAGTCGTACAAGTGATTGATAACGCGATTACGCGCACAATGTCACGTACAGTGATTACCCACTTAATGACGCAAACTATGGTCGGCTCAATGCTGCTGTTTGGCGGTGAAGTATTACATAACTTCGCACTAGCACTGACAATTGGTATTTTATTCGGTATCTATTCTTCAGTATTGGTCGCTTGCCCAATCGCAATGTGGCTAGGCGTCAATCGTGCTAATTTGATTGGCGATGTTGAGAAGAAAGATAAAGAAGTCGTGGATGCAGAAGTTGCACCATAAAACTTGAATATAAACACCTTACTTAATAAATAATCCTCTTTCTAAACACCAACTCATATCAAGCCTAGTGAATCTTTAATCTAGGCTTGATTAGCTGTACCGCTCACGGTTACACTGAACACATCTTGAATCTTCATACATTACACCTTGGATAATATTCCTATCTCTTGGCAGTTAGGCGCGCTCGCGTTGCTGCTACTCATTTCAGGTTTTTTCTCGATCGCTGAAACTAGCTTGATGTCGCTTAATCGCTATCGATTGCGGCATTTGGTCAAAGAAGGCAATCGTGGTGCACGCTTAGCCAGTGCATTATTAGCGAAAACAGATAAGTTATTAGGGGTAATTTTACTTTGCAATAACTTTGCTAATGCCGCTTCTGCGACTTTAGTCACGGTGATTACTGTGGAATTATTTGGCGAAGGTGAATGGGTGCTGATGCTAGGTACGCTCGCTGTCACTTTTGCTATTTTAGTATTTAGTGAAATCTCACCCAAAGTGATTGCGGCGGCGTACCCAGAAAAATTGGGTATTTTCTGTAGCTATATACTCTACCCTTTACTCAAACTGCTATATCCAGCAGTTTGGTTCATTAATTTATTTGTCGGCGCTTTATTAAAAATCCTGCGTGTAAGAATCAATTTTGAGGAATCTACCCAATCACTCACCATGGATGAGTTACGCAGTATCGTGACAGACGCTGGGCATTTTCTACCTAAAAAACATCGCGCTATTCTGCTTAATTTATTTGATTTAGAAAAAATCACTGTCGATGATGTAATGACTGCGCATACTCTTGTAGAAACAATAGATTTTGATGCGCCGATTGAAGATATATTCCAACATATTTCTAATAGCCATCACACGCGCTTACCTGTACGCCAAGGTGAGAACGAAGAAATTATCGGCATATTGCATATACGTAAAATCATCAGCCAATTACGTTCACATCATGCTAACAATGATTTAGACAAAGAAGCCTTGCGTGAAGTGATTGCCGACCCCTACTTTATACCTTCTGGCACACCGCTTTACACACAAATACAGCAGTTTCAAGAGAACCAGCAACGCGTCGCATTGGTGGTTGATGAATACGGCGAATTTAAAGGTTTAGTGACACTAGAAGACATCTTAGAAGAAGTGATTGGTGACTTTACGACACAATCCCCTTCACGGCTTGGTAGTTACCGCAAAGAAGCCGATGGTAGCTGGCTGGTGGATGGCAGTAGCACGTTGCGTGACCTGAATAAAAAATTAAACCTAAGCTTGCCACTTGATGGTCCACGCACGTTGAATGGCCTAGTAATAGAATATTTCGAAGACATTCCCGAACCAAACACCAGCTTCAAAATTGGTACGCACACTCTAGAAATCGTTCAAACTCAAGATCGCATTGTCAAAAGTGTCAAAATCTTCCCTTAAGCAATAATCCAACAATAAGTTAATGTCGAATTAATAGTTAAATTTTTTATAACCCTATTCAAATTGGGCTTGAATTTTTTACAGGTTGGCTCAAAATAGGTTCATATGGCTAACCCTAAAGACAACGCTTTTCCTTCGGACAACAACACAGCGCTTAAACCTGAAGTTGCAAAACCGAAATTGCCCCCCATGTTTAAGGTATTGCTGTTAAATGATGATTACACGCCCATGGAATTTGTAGTGGAGTGTATAGAACGTTTTTTTAACAAAAGCCGTGAACAAGCTACGCAAATCATGCTCAAAGTACATACAGAGGGTATGGGCGTATGTGGTGTTTACCCGCAGGACATTGCAGAAACAAAGATGAATCAAGTGCTTAATCATGCAAAAGAGTCGCAACATCCTTTGCAGTGTGTGACTGAACCAGCTTAAAAACTAGCATTAGAGTAGAAGTAGCAGTTTAGTATTGGCGTTATAGTGAAAGTGTCAGCTTAAAATGAAGCAATGCTGGCTTAAAAATTGCATGTTGTAGATTAAGTATTGATGTAGCAACGTAGTTCCTGTTTAAAGATAATTTGAAAGTTAAGGTACAAAAATGATCGCTCAAGAGTTGGAAGTTAGCCTACACATGGCCTTTATGGACGCTAGACAAAGGCGCCATGAACTCATCACGGTCGAACATTTATTGCTCGCCATGATTGATAACCCTACGGCAGCTGAAGTTCTGCGCGCGTGTGGTGCAAAGCTTGAGGTGCTACGTACCGAGCTTAGTCAATATATTGAAGAACATACGCCGACTGTCATTGGTCAAGAAGATGTAGATACGCAGCCCACGCTTGGCTTTCAACGTGTGATTCAACGTGCGATGTTGCATGTGCAATCTTCTGGCAAAAAAGAAGTCACGGGCGCGAATGTTCTGGTTGCAATCTTTGGTGAAAAAGATTCTCACGCGGTGTTTTTCTTACATCAACAAGGCGTTACGCGTTTAGACGTCGTTAACTTCATTTCGCATGGCGTTTCTAAAATTGCTGAAACAGCAAAACCTGATGGCGGAAACCAAGACCCAGAAAGCGATATCCCAGCAAATGGTGCATTAGAAAACTACGCGCTGAACCTCAACGCGCAAGTGCTGGCAGGAAAAATTGACCCCTTAATTGGACGTGGTCCTGAATTGGAACGCGTGGTGCAAACACTGTGCCGTCGCCGTAAAAACAACCCGCTATTGGTCGGTGAAGCTGGTGTAGGTAAAACTGCGATTGCAGAAGGTTTAGCGCGCCGTATCGTCGAAAAAGAGATTCCAGATGTATTGGCGAATGCGATTGTATATTCGCTTGATATGGGCGCGTTGCTGGCAGGTACAAAATATCGCGGTGACTTTGAACAACGTTTAAAAGCGGTGATGAAACAGCTTGCTGAAAATCCAGATGCCATTTTGTTCATTGATGAAATTCATACGTTGATTGGTGCTGGCTCAGCTAGTGGTGGCACTTTGGATGCAAGTAATTTGCTCAAGCCTGCGCTATCTAATGGCTCACTTAAATGCATAGGTGCGACGACTTATCAAGAATACCGTGGGGTGTTTGAGAAAGATCATGCGCTCGCGCGCCGATTCCAAAAAATTGATGTGTCTGAACCTAGCGTAGCTGAAACCATTGAGATCCTAAAAGGTTTGAAATCACGCTTTGAAGAACATCACAGTGTAAAATATGCGGCAAGTGCGCTAACTACTGCTGCTGAACTCTCAGCAAAATACATCAACGACCGTCACTTGCCAGACAAGGCCATTGATGTGATTGATGAAGCCGGCGCTGCACAACGTATATTGCCAAAATCTAAACAGAAAAAAGTTATCGGCAATAAAGAGATTGAGGATATTATCGCCAAAATTGCGCGTATTCCGCCAAAAAATATCTCTAGCGATGACCGCAACGCGCTTAAAACACTGGAACGTGATTTAAAAGCTGTTGTGTTTGGTCAAGATAAAGCGATTGAAGCACTTGCATCTGCAGTCAAAATGGCGCGCAGCGGTTTGGGACAAGGCAATAAACCGATTGGTAGCTTCTTGTTCAGTGGTCCTACTGGGGTAGGTAAAACTGAAGTCGCTAAACAACTCGCCTACATCATGGGCATTGAATTGATTCGCTTTGACATGAGTGAGTACATGGAGCGTCATGCGGTGTCTCGCTTGATTGGTGCGCCTCCTGGCTATGTTGGTTTTGAGCAAGGCGGCATGATGACCGAAGCCATCACCAAAAATCCTTATTGCGTATTGTTGCTGGATGAGATTGAAAAAGCACATCCGGACATTTTCAATATTCTGCTACAGGTCATGGACCATGGGACATTGACTGACAACAATGGTCGCAAGGCTGACTTCAGAAACGTGACGATTATTATGACCACCAATGCGGGCGCTGAGAACCTCTCGAAATCTAGCATGGGCTTTACTAACAGCAAGCAGGCAGGTGACGAGCAAGTGGATATTAAACGCTTATTCTCACCTGAATTCCGCAACCGTTTAGATGCGACTGTGTCATTCGCTTCACTGTCACAAGACATTATCATCCGCGTAGTTGATAAATTCCTGATTCAATTGGAAGACCAATTACATGAGAAAAAAGTTGAGGCTACATTTAGCGATGCGTTAAAAGCCTACTTAGGTAAAAAAGGCTTTGATCCACTAATGGGTGCACGTCCAATGGCAAGATTGATTCAAGATACGATTCGTAAAGCCTTGGCTGATGAGTTGTTGTTTGGCAAACTGGCTAATGGCGGAAGCGTACATGTAGATATTGATGATAAAGATGAAGTAAAACTTACGTTTACTCAGGATAAGCAATCGTCCGAGCCTTCACTCGCAACTGCTGAGTAATTTTAATTGCAGAATTAAGCAGCCAACTTACTCAATATAAGTTGGCTGTTTTTTCATAATGCTAAGGAATAATTCAGACTCAACCAAACCTTTCAGCCATGACTTGAGCTTTGGATAATGTGCAGTTTCAAACCAAACGCTGTCAACACCTGCAAACTGCCGAATGAATGGAAATATCGCAATATCTGCCAAGCTGATTTGATTGCCCAATAAAAACTGCGATTGGTTTAATAGCGCTTCAAGTTGCTGTAAAAATACCTCACCTTGCGCTCTATAAACGTCTGCAGATTGCTCCGGAAAGCGAATCGCATATTTGTATTTGTCTAATGCCTGCTTAAAACTGCCATCGTTTTCGGTAATTAACTGTTGTGTCGCTAAGCTATCAGCAGTTAACCAACCCTCTTTATCATTCTGCTGCAAAGCCCAGCACATAATATCCAAGCTCTGTTCAATCACAGTCCCGTCATTTAATATCAATACGGGCACAGTTGCTTTAGGCGAGGCTTTTACCATCTCGCTAGGCTTGGCTCTCAATACAATTTCGCGTATTTCAACAGATATGTCTGCATATTTCATTGCCATACGCGCACGCATGGCATAAGGACAGCGACGATAGGAATAAAGAATCGGCAGTGGCATTACAATTTAAGGCTAGCCTAACGTTTTACAAATATCGTGTATGAGCTTAGGGCCTTTATAGATCAAGCCGCTATATACCTGCACTAAACTTGCACCTGCTGCTATTTTTTCCACTGCGTCCGCACCGCTTAAAATACCACCGACTCCAATAATGGGCACAGCGCCCTGCAATCGCTGTGATAGCTGTTGAATCACTAGTGTAGATTTTTCACGCACCGGTGCTCCCGATAAACCACCAGTCTCATCAGCATTTTTCATACCCTGAACCGCCTCGCGCGATAAAGTGGTATTAGTTGCAATGACACCGTCTATCTTATGCTCCATCAGCAAATCAGCGATTTCGTTGATTTGTTCACGTTCTAAATCCGGCGCTATTTTCAAGGTGATTGGCACATAACGTCCATATTGGTCCGCAAGTTTGGTTTGCTCTAACTTAAGCGTGGCAAGCAGATGTGAAAGCGCTTCTTTTTCCTGCAAGGCGCGTAGGTTTTTAGTGTTGGGTGAGGATATATTGACCGTGATATAACTGGCGTGCGCATATACTTTTTGCATGCAAATCAAATAGTCGTCTACTGCATTTTCCATTGGCGTATCAAAATTCTTACCGATGTTAATGCCTAAAACGCCCTTAAATTTAGCCGCCTTTACATTCTCAACAAGATTATCAACCCCTAAATTATTAAAGCCAAAGCGGTTCACAATGCCTTGTGCCTCTTTTACCCTAAATAAACGCGGCTTAGGGTTTCCAGGCTGTGGACGTGGCGTGACCGTACCAACTTCAATAAAACCAAAGCCCAATGCCGCCATACCATCAATCACAGCGCCATTTTTATCTAACCCTGC
>JANOHT010000267.1:0-9833 GCA_031406605.1 Methylotenera sp.
GCGACACCGATTTTAGTTTATCAAAAAAATCCAGCACCACTTCATTGAGCGGCATTTCATAGCTCAACATCACTTGCCGACCCATATACTGCATGTTTTTTTGCAAGCCACGTTTGTTATTGCATAAAGTCATGACTGGCCCTACGTAATCTTGCGGCATGAGCAAATTGACGTTTATCACTGGCTCACGTGTTTCTTCCACACGAGAGGGCTCTGGTAAGCGTGACGGGTTTTCTATCTGCACTACCGAACCGTCTTTTAACAACAACTCATACACTACGGTTGGCGCAGTAGTAATCAAGTCCATGTCATACTCACGCTCTAAGCGTTCTTGTACGATTTCCATGTGCAGCAAGCCTAGAAAACCGCATCTAAATCCAAAGCCTAGCGCGGTTGAATTTTCAGGCTCAAATAGTAATGAAGCATCGTTTAAACTCAACTTTTCCAACGCGGTACGTAAGGCTTCAAACTGGTTAGATTCAACTGGGTACAAGCCGGCAAACACTTGCGGTTTCACTTCCTTAAAGCCGGCTAAAGCTTCTGTAGCTGGTCTACCGGCTAAAGTCACTGTATCACCCACTTTAGCATTGGCGAGTTCTTTAATCCCGGCAATAATAAAACCTACCTCACCAGCAGATAATGAAGTTCTTTGTAGTGATTTTGGTGTAAAAACACCGACTTGTTCGCACATGTGTTCGGCACCAGTTGCCATCAAACGAATTTTATCTTTTGGTTTTACTGTGCCATCAATCACACGCACCAGCATCACCACTCCTACATAATTATCAAACCAGGCATCAATCACTAACGCTTTTAGTGGCTTGGTTACATCGCCCACTGGATGCGGCACTTTAGCAATTACTGCCTCCAAAACATCACGCACACCCAAGCCTGTTTTGGCTGAGCAACGCACGGCATCGGTGGCATCTATACCAATGACGTCTTCAATTTCTTGAATCACCCGTTCTGGGTCGGCCGATGGCAAGTCAATTTTATTCAATACAGCTGTCACTTCAACACCTAAATCAAGCGCAGTGTAGCAATTAGCCACGCTTTGGGCTTCTACGCCTTGGCTCGCATCGACCACTAACAGCGCGCCCTCACAGGCAGAGAGCGAACGACTCACTTCATAGCTAAAATCCACATGTCCTGGAGTATCGATTAAATTTAGATTATAAATTTGTCCGTCATCCGCTTTATATTGTAAAGCCGCAGTTTGCGCTTTAATGGTAATGCCACGCTCACGCTCAATATCCATAGAGTCAAGCACTTGCGCTTCCATTTCACGGTCAGCCAAGCCTCCGCATAGCTGAATGATACGGTCAGCCAAGGTGGATTTACCGTGATCGATGTGGGCAATAATGGAGAAGTTACGAATATTTTTCATTGATGATTTAGTGTTTAGATATTTTTAATCGTTTAATACTAGCTATTTTACAAATAGATAAGGCGCCAAAAGCGCCTATTTACAATACTTGTGATTTTACAACAAATGCTTGATTAGTTTGTAATTAATTCTATAAATACCTGATGCATAGGTCTAGGAATTGTCGATTTGTAAGCCAGACCCACTGAAAAGTGGGCAGAATCTCTAATCAACTTTCAATTTAAACTCACCTTTGTCATACGCTTTTGAAAACGCTTGCCAATCCAGCTTAACTTGCTTGGCATATTGAGTAGCATACTCAAGTAGCGGTACTTTCCAATTGTCACGACCACCGAAATCCACCCATTCATCAGTCGTTGCAGAACCTTGCCTGCCGCCACTTCGCAGTTGCGCCCATGCGGTTAATTGCCCCATTGTTTGAATCACTTTTTCTAAACGTTTTATTTTATTATTCCAGTTGGTTAAATCCAATTTATCTTGAGAAGGCTGCAACTCTTTAAGCACAGTAGGTTTGCCATTAAATTCAGTAGCGCATAAAAAAGCAGGCGGCACTGCTTGTATCCAGCGCTGTACATTCATTACGCGATGCGCTTCACTTGGCCACTTAGGTTGAGTCACTTTTAAGTACGGTATTAATGCACTTTGCTTGACCTCTTTTAAATCGAGTAGGTAATTAGCTTCAGGTGAGCCTAGACCTTCGACTAAAACAATATAGCGCGAAACACCTAAGCTACCTGTACCTGCAACACGTCTAGCCACATCTAAAGGCTTATAAAAACTTGGTAATTTTTGTGTTTTGGCAAATTTTTCTACAAAACTGAAAACCTCATCACGTTCTTTTTTAGAAATGGCGAGTGCTTTTACCCCATCTATTTTTATAGTACGCAGACCTTTTTTTAACTTGGTACGATCATCAAGAAACTCATCCCGTTTTCTAGTGTTTAGTGAGCTAAGCAATCCGTCAATCATACCAGTAGCGGTGTCACGTTCCACCCATTTAGCCTTACCCTCTTTTAATGCTGATGCATAGCTATTTAAAAACAGGTGGCATAGTTCAACTGCCTCATTTTGTTTAAGTGCTAGCGTTTGCCCTGCCACAATAATACTAGTGAGCATTCGTGCTAAATCCCAGCTGGCTGGAGCAAGGGCTGACTCATCAAAGTCGTTTAAATCAAAATAAGCTAAACGGTTTTCACCTTTAAAAGAACCGAAGTTTTCTAAATGCAAATCGCCACATACCCAAGTGAGCGGCGCATTGTTAATTGGGCTATTTATTGGCCAATCTTCATAAAATAAATGGCAAGTACCACGTAAAAATACAAAGGCATTTTCTCGCATAGCTCCGTATTTAATAGCAACACGCTCAGATTCACGACCTTGGTTAAAATTCTTGATTCTTTGTACGGTGCTCATAATAAAACCTTTTATTATTTAAGCTACATTTAACTTATTGTAATGTAGCAATTGAACATAAAGGGATGATGCCATAAACAATTTCCATAAAAAACCCCGCATTGCTGCGGGGTTTTATTAGTACATTACATATATTTTATATCTAATTTATTTTACAGCCGGAATTTTAACTGGTACATAAAGCGTACTTTCTCCACGCAGTACCAGCAAAGCCACGGTTTTACCTACAGCAAAAGTAGCAAGCTGTTTGTTAAATTGATCTAGACTTTGCACTTCAGTATTGTTGAGGCCTAATATTACATCGCCTCGACGCACACCCGCTTGTGCTACAACACCCTGTGAATCAACCACTAGCAAGCCATTTTTACCGTTCAGCTTTTTCTTTTGCTGTGGCGTTAATTCTTTCAACATTAACCCTATGCGGTTTACTTCAGGCTTAGCGCTAGGTTTGCTATTTTGTGCTGCCTCAACAGTGTCATTCGGCATTTCACCTACACCCATATTGAGTGTTTTTGGGCTACCTTTACGCAGAACCTCTACCGGAACCACTTTACCAGGCTTGGTCGCCCCTACCACGCGAGGCAAATCCGATGAAGTAATGATGGCTTTACCATCAAATTTAGTGATGACGTCTCCAGCCTCTAGACCGCCTCTGTCTGCGGGACCATTTTTTTCAACACCCGCTACTAAAGCACCATTGGTGTTTTTCATACCGAATGATTCAGCAAGTTCTTTGGTAAGCTCTTGAATAGCAATGCCCAACCAGCCTCGTGTGATTTTACCAGAGGCTTTTAATTGATTCGAAATATCAAGCGCTACATCAATCGGTATTGCAAATGACAACCCTACTGAACCACCAGTACGGCTATAGATTTGTGAGTTGATACCTACCACCTCGCCAGACAGGTTAAATAGTGGACCACCTGAGTTGCCTGGATTAATAGCAACATCGGTTTGAATAAACGGCACAAAGTTTTCTTGTGGCAATGCACGGCCTTTAGCGCTCACAATACCTGCAGTCATGGTATTTTCTAAACCGAATGGTGAACCAATCGCTGCCACCCATTCACCAACTTTAAGTTTGTTTGGGTCGCCTGTAGTGACTTTAGGCAGGCCTGTAGCTTCAATTTTAACTAAAGCCACATCGGTGCGTTTATCAAAGCCAATAATTTTCGCTTTAAATTCACGTTTATCAAATAGCTTTACGACCACTTCGTCTGCTTCATTCACCACGTGCGCATTAGTTAAAATATATCCATCACTGCTGATAATAAAACCTGACCCTAAAGATTGGGTTTTATATTCCGGCTGTGGCCCACCGTTTTGCCCAGGTGCACCTGGCATTCCTGGAATGCCAGGGATGCCGAATCTTTTGAAGAACTCCTGCATTTGCTCATCATTAGGCATGCCAGGATAAGGCACGCCACCATTTTCAGCATGCGCTGTTTGTGTGATGCTGATATTTACAACTGCTGGGCCTTGCTTTTCTGCAAGCTCGGTAAAATCAGGTAAGTCTTTAGCGTAAATATTGACGCTAGTAGCCGCTATCAGACCAAAAGCTACGCTGGTTATCCAATTTCTAATCATCTATTCACCTCATTTAGTTTAAAATTTTGTCTTACTTAAATCTGTTTAATTAGCATCTATCAAATCATTATTAGTGCCGTCTAGAGTATTCGATTTGTCATCTGCATAACGCAAAACAACGGCTTTGTATTGTGATTTATGAATTTTACCGTCACCAAACTTGTAATTTCCAAGGGCACCAAATAAATGTCCTTTTACCCATAAAAACCCTAGCGCCAACCCAGAGATTGCACCAAAAATCACATAGAGTTGATTGTTAAGAAATATATCGACCATCACGCTACCGAGTGTTAATCCAATGAGCGGCACAATGTATAGATAAAATACCGAGCTTAATACTGCATGCTCATCAATACCAACTACAACACTGTCACCTACATTGGCATTAATCCGGTTTTCCGCGGTAAAAATATGCGTATTGTGACCTAGAAATTTACCCCAAGTAGCATTACCACAGCCACGTTTCTGACCACAAATACCGCATGCCGTACGCCTTTCAATTTCTAGCGTAGCAAGGTTATCTGTTTTCCCTGTAATGACTGCGTACTCTTCTATCATGGCTGATGAATGTATTAAATTACGTTAATTTAAGACAGGATTATTTTCGCTGAGCGGCTACTTAAACACTACTGCATTAGCAATTTGTGCAACGGTGGCTTCCGGCACCTCACCCACAGCCGTAATTTGATAGCCTTCATGCAGACTAGAATAAAAACTGGTATTGCCAACGATACCATGCCCAGATTTAGACTTAATACTCTTTGCCAATGGCTTCGCAAGCGGTTCAATAAACAATGACACTGAAGATAAGCCATCTGAAAATATCACGTGTGTAACTGCTACAGACTTGCCTTGTACCATGCGAATCATCTGATCAACCTTGTGATAACCGGTTGGTAACTCTTTAATTATCCAAGCCTTAGCAACACTATGATCTACAATTGTGACAGCTTCATCTTCCATCACATAATTTTTCTTGCTATCAATCTTAGGCTGGAACCAATCTAAATCAACGCTGCTAAGCAATCCAATTTGACTAAAACCAATGCTATCCATCATCTCATTGCGACTATTAAACATGACTGATTTGAGGAGCAAACCGTATTCGGTATCAATCCAAAATTTGTAGCTGTAGCGTAAATTATCTTTTGGGTCTAAGAAGAATATCTGTGTTTGGCGACCCGCGACACGCTCAGACTCTCCCGCACGCAAGGAATAACTCGCTTTTACTGAATCTAGATTTGTTGGCAAAATAGCGGGAAACATATTTTGACCACGACGCTTTTCAATGACTATTTTTTCATTTTTCGGATTAAAAATAACCACGTCATGGCCTTGACTGAAAACTTCACGTGGCGTGCCATCAAGCACTACATTTCGCGCAAATTCACCCGCACCATTAAAAAAATGGGTGATTTGAACTGATTTAGACTGCTGTCCCGTTTGATAAACAAATATGCCTTGATAGCTTAACGCATGTGCTGCTACGGCAGCTTTTTGTAAAGTTTGCCACATGGCATCATTTGTGGCGGCATGAATACTTAAGGTAGTACTAGCAAATAAAAAAGCCAGAACAAAACGCATCATTCTCATTACTTTGTATTGCAACATTACTTTGTATAACCCACCGACTGAATATAATATGCACTGCCTGAAGGTGCAGAAGCCTGATGCGCCATCAAATACTCTGCAGGAATATCTGGAACATTTTGTGCGACTTCGACCGGAGCTAGTTCATCACTGCTTAATGTTTGCTGATGCATTACCATCCAACCTACTACCATCACCGCAGTAAATGAAGCTGCAATCGACCAACCCGCATGTATTTTACTAGGCGTTTCTGCTTGAACGTTGCCTGCATTACTGGGGTTAGTCAATGCCGGATTAGGTGAGAGCACGGTAGGCTCTTGATCTAACTTAAGCATAAGATTATGTTTGAAGTTAGCACTAAATGAAGGTGTATCACGCATAGCATCGCCAATTAAGTGATATTGGCTCCACGTTTCTGCAGCTTGTCGGTTAGATTGCACTGAAGTAATCAGATGCGCTGCATCAGTCAGTGCAATTTCACCATCAAGCAAAGCGGATATTTGTTCATTCATTATTAGCTCCTAAATCTAATAGCATGTTTTTTTAAATTTTACTGCTGATTAAACACTAAAATACAGCTTACCAGCGCTTATTTTCTGGCGTATCCAACAAAGGCCTCAATTTCAAGGCAATCGTTTCACGCGCTCTAAAAATACGCGATCTCACTGTCCCTATTGGGCAACTCATAATCGTTGCAATTTCTTCGTAGCTCAAACCTTCAATTTCGCGCAAAGTAATAGCTGTACGCAATTCTTCAGGTAAGCCAGCAACGGTATCATTTACGGTTTGCGCAATTTGCTTGGTCATCAAGCTAGATTCTGGCGTCTCCATGGTGCGTAACTCGTTACCATCTTCAAAATTCTCTGCATCTTCAATTTCAATATCAGTGCTAACGGTTGGCCTGCGGCCCATTGAAACTAAGTAGTTTTTAGCAGTGTTGATACCAATACGATACAACCAAGTGTAAAACGCGCTGTCTCCACGAAAGTTAGGCAAAGCACGGTAAGCTTTAATGAAGGACTCTTGCACCACATCCTCAATTTCAGCTTGATCACGAATCATACGTGATAACAAACGACCTAATTTACGTTGATATTTGTCCACCAACATACCAAAAGCGCGCTTATCGCCTTTTTGCGCGCGCAGGACTAGTTCATGATCAATCTCGCGATTACCAGATGCTGGAGTAACTGCCACTGCGGTTAAATCCCCTGTAGCCTTGCTATTATTGTACGTATTTTCACTAGTATTTTCCCCACCAGTAGAAGTATAACCTTGCACTGCTGGTTGCACTAAACTTAATTCTGCCAGATTAAATTGTACTTGGCTTAATTTCGGTATTACTAGTAATTTACTGGTATGCATCATCATGTTTTCCCCTGACTTTACAAATTTATAGTTTCACTCATTCATACTATTTACTTGATTCAGATTTATTACATTGTTTCTATTGCACTTTATAAAGACAGCGATACACTCTTATAAGTTCATAGCAAGACCCTTCTTTTACAGCCATATTCACTAAAGAAACTCAGCATAACCATGCAGCAATTTGATGTTTTAATTATTGGCAGCGGCCTAGCAGGCTTATCGTTAGCACTTCGCACTGCAGCACATAAAAAAGTCTGCTTAGTCAGCAAACGTACGATTAACGATACCGCCAGCGACTGGGCACAAGGTGGCATTGCTGCCGTTTTAAATGTAAACGACAGTATCGAAGAACATATTCAGGATACATTAATCGCTGGCGCTGGCTTATGTGATGAAGCTGTAACTAAATTAGTCGCCGAGCAAGGTAAGCAAAGTGTGGAATGGCTGATTGAGCAAGGCGTAGGTTTCACACGTGAGCAAGACAATAGCGGCTACCATTTAACGCGTGAAGGCGGCCATAGCCAGCGCCGCATTATTCATGCGGCAGACGCCACTGGGCATGCAGTACAAATGACGCTGTCTGAAAAAGTGAAGCAGCATCCTAATATTACCGTGCTAGAAAACCATATCGCAGTGGACTTAATCACCACGCGCAAAGTGACGCAAACCAAAGTTGAAGCAACCGACGACAATATATGTCTTGGTGCTTATGTCTTGGATAAAGGCACTGGAAAAGTCATCACCATTGCCGCACAAAGCACTATTTTAGCCACTGGCGGTGCGGGGAAAGTCTATCTCTACACGACTAATCCAGACGTCAGTACCGGTGATGGTATTGCCATGGCATGGCGTGCCGGTTGCCGAGTAGCAAATATGGAGTTTATCCAGTTTCACCCGACTTGTTTATTCCATCCACACGCTAAATCATTTCTAATCAGTGAGGCAGTGCGTGGCGAAGGCGGCTTACTTAAACTACCTGATGGCACAAGATTCATGCCCGAACATGACACGCGTGAGGAACTCGCACCGCGCGATGTTGTGGCCCGCGCTATTGACTATGAAATGAAAAAACGCGGCTTGGACTGTGTATATCTAGATATTTCAGACAAGCCGTTAACGTTTATTCAAGAGCATTTTCCTAACATCTATAGACGCTGTTTAGAGCTAGGTATCGACATCAGTAAAACGCCGATTCCTGTAGTACCTGCTGCACATTACACATGTGGCGGCGTGATGGTTGACGCCAAAGGCTTGACCGATATTAAAAACTTATATGCTATTGGCGAAACAGCTTGTACTGGTTTACATGGTGCAAATCGGCTCGCAAGTAATTCATTACTTGAATGCTTGGTGTTCGGGCAAGCTGCAGCAGAGGATATTCTAAGTCAACCTACTCAACCCACACCTACCCTGCCATATTGGGATGAAAGCCGAGTCACGGATGCAGACGAAGAAGTGCTGATTACGCATACTTGGGATGAGTTACGCCGCTTTATGTGGAACTACGTTGGTATTGTACGCACAGACAAGCGCTTAAGCCGCGCCCTGCATCGCATCCACATGCTGCGAGATGAAGTACATGAATTTTATAGCAACTTCAAAATTAGCAATGACTTAATCGAGCTACGTAACTTGCTGCAAGTTGCTGAATTGATAGTGATAAGTGCGATTGAACGCAAAGAAAGTCGTGGTTTGCATTACAGTAAAGACCACCCAAATGCTGAGTTGGAACCAATACCGACAGTGCTGGAGCCTTCTAACTATTACAGCTTACTAGACCGTGGACATGGAAGCCATCAACATTGACCCATTTTTCACGTTTTATTTTCTTATGCTTTTTCATATTAACTACTACGCCAAGCAATGCAACAGAGTCTTATTTAGTGACCTACGTCTACGATGGCGATACAGTCAAATTACGCAACATCAATGGTGAGTTCAAATTGCGACTCACAGATATAGATGCCCCTGAACGCAATCAATCTTATGGCAAAAAATCAGGTCGTGCATTAACCAAGCTATGCAAAGGCAATAATATTGCCGTGACCGCACAGATTTTTGGTACTGATAAATACAATCGCTACTTAGGAAAATTACAATGTAACAATATTGATGCAAGCTTGTACCTAGTGAAACACGGCTTAGCTTGGCACAATCAAAAATATTCAAACGACGTCATAATTTTCAACGCCGCATCAAGAGCTCGCCAACAAAGACTTGGACTTTGGAAAAGCAAGAACCCAATGCCACCTTGGGTTTGGCGTAAAAAGCATCCACATTAGTGTACTTGACGATTCTTAAATGTAGCTTGAAAAATACAGAACTAGCTTTAATTTCAATCTACCGTATAATCCCGTGTACTAAATATCAAGTCCCTACGCCAACCAATCAGCGTAGCGGTCTCTATCCTAATCTTCTTGATTTTCAAATCTCTCATGAATGATTATTACACTTGCCTGCCTCGATTGGTGTTGCTTCATAAGTA
>JANOHT010000272.1:0-2228 GCA_031406605.1 Methylotenera sp.
CAAGACGATGACGGTGAGTTTTAGGGATATAAGTTGATTGATTTTCAATGAGTGTAAACTCAACCTCACCATTCGTAATAGTAGCAACACCAGAAACCACCACCCAATGCTCCGAGCGGTGCTTGTGCATTTGCATAGAAAGCTTTGCACCTGGATTTACAACAATGCGTTTGATTTTAAAATTAACAGACTCTTCGAGTACTGTATAACTGCCCCATGGGCGGTGAGCAGTACGATGTATATCAGTGAGCTCGGGTTGTTTGGCTCTCACATTTGCTACTAGCTGCTTGATATCTTCTGTACGGCTACGGTCACAAATCAAAGTAGCGTCTGCGGTTTGAATCACTGCAATATTACTTAGGCCCAGCGTTGCTATCAATCCACTTTCTGTCCATATCAAACTGTTTTGCGTATCTTGCGTTAGCACATCACCATGAATCACATTGTTTTGCGCATCTTTCTTTTGGCGCTGGTAGATTGAATCCCAACTTCCTAGGTCGCTCCAAGCCATATTTACCGGGATGACTGCGACTTTTTTAGCAATTTCTGCTAGTCCATTGTCCATCGAAACACTTGGAAAACCAGCGTAAGTTTCAGCTAAATTTTCATCGTTAATAGCACAGATCTGTTTAAATATTTCTGGCTGATATTGCTCTAACATTTGCATAAAGACATTGGCTTTAAATACAAACATGCCGCTATTCCACAAATAGCCATCTGCAACAAATTGCTCCGCGATTTCACGCGTTGGTTTTTCAACAAACTTTTCAACCTGATGCACAGGCAATTCTGCACCACTCAAACCTAAGCTCTGCGCTGGTTTAATGTAGCCGTAACCTGTAGCTGGAACGTGTGGGGTGATGCCTAATAAAGTCAGGTAGCCATTTTCTGCAGCAAGCTCTGCGGTACGCCATGCGCTCAAAAATGCAGCATTATTATCAATCGCATGATCAGAAGCAAATACGCCTACGGTTGCATCTGGGTCTATCGCGTTAATTTTACTTACCGCATAAGCGATAGCAGGTAGCGTGTTTTTTGCGCATGGTTCAGCAAGCACATTGGCAACAGCTTCTGGAAAAAGCTCTGCTAACTGCCCTTTCACTTCAAACTTATGATCTTCATGGGTTACGGTAAATAAATGACTAGCTTCAACATGCTGACTTAAACGTATTGCAGTTTGTTGTAATAGCGTTTGGTCGCCATTTAACGCTAATAACTGCTTAGGCCTTAACGTGCGTGATAGCGGCCATAGCCTTGTACCAGAGCCACCGCATAAAATAATTGCGTAACGTTTATCCATGATTGGTGCACCTCAATTTAAATCGCTTTAGTATTAGAATTTGTGGCGTTTAAATCTGGTAAATTTAAATCTAACCCAGATTTTGTTTCTTGCTTCAGCAAGATAATTTCTTCATGAAGCAGTTCATATTCTTTAATTTTTGCTTTTAAAAATCGTATTGTGGTCGTTGATTTTTCTTCTATTCCGCTTGGTGTTAATAGGTACATGTAAGCAAGTTTATTTTGGCTATTGCGAAAATTAGTCGCTTTTATCAAACCCACATCAATTAACGCTTTAAGACAAAAATTAGTTTTACCCAAACTAATCCCTAAGTTCTTTGCAAGCTCGCGCTGACTAATATCAGGCTTAGTTTCTACTAACTTAAGAATTTTGTATCGGTACTCGTCAGTTAACATAAATAATGATATTTAATTAATGCGTTCACAAGATGAACATGAGTTTAACAAATAACTTTATGCTTACGCAACCACTAGAAAGCAACTATTTATAAACCTTGATTTTATAAGCGCTGAATTAAATTAGAAATCTCATTTACTTTTTGTTCTACCAGCGCTTTATCAGCCCGCGATTCAACGTTTAAACGTAGCAATGGCTCTGTGTTAGAGCCGCGCAGATTAAACCGCCATTCAGTAAAACTCATACTTAAGCCATCTGTATCGTCCAATTTTGGAGCGTCTTTACTAGTTGCATTTTGGCTGCTTGCGTTTTGTATAAAGTGGTTTTTTATTTGCTGCATTGCATCAGCGACATTGGCTACTTTAAAGTTTATTTCTCCACTGCATGGAAACAGGCTGATTCTTTCTTCAACCAATTCAGATAATGCCTTGCCAGTTTGGCTTAAAAGTTCGCAGACTAAAAACCACGGAATCATACCGCTGTCGCAATATGCAAAATCTCTAAAGTAGTGATGTGCACTCATTTCACCACC
>JANOHT010000285.1:0-8138 GCA_031406605.1 Methylotenera sp.
TTAATGTTATTTGCGGCATGTTTTTCCCTGCTATTTTTGCCTAAAGTAAAAAGTGACGCTAAACCTTTAAACTCTGAACCAAAAAAAGAATTGTTAGGTTTTTTAGCCTTGGTATTAGGCGTTTCAGCAGGAATCTACATAACGAGGTTAGCATTTACCCTGGCAGGTATCGATCTAGAAAATGCTGATAAATGGACGCAACTTGTTTATATATTGGCCAGCATCAGCGTGGCATTGCCTTTAGGTATTAAAGCCTCGCAGATAGTAGGTTTCGCTACACTTAATCAATCGCTTGCCAGCTATTTTAGCCAGAAAAGTGCCTGGGCTTTTTTAATGCTGATCATTTTCTATAAGCTGGGCGATGCGTTTGCAGGTAGCTTATTCACGCCATTTCTATTGAAAGGCATGTTATTCAGCCAGATTGAGGTGGGTATAGTCAATAAAATCATCGGTATCTGGCTGACCATTATCGGTGCATTTCTGGCTGGTTTATTGATGCTACGCTTAACGTTATTCCAAGCTTTGATGGGCTTTGGAATATTGCAACTACTGTCAAATTTTGGCTTTTATGCACTGGCTATATTAGGTAAAGGCGCCTGGGGTAGTTTCACCTTAATGCCATTTGACTTAGGGTTCGTTTCGATTACAGACCCAACGCAAATAGACATTTTATTGATGAGCGCGATTGCGCTGGAGAATATAACCAGCGGAATGGGTACCGCCGCGTTTGTAGCGTTGTTGATGAGCCTGTGTAATAACCAGTTTAGCGCGACCCATTATGCTCTATTATCGGCCTTGGCCGCAGTGGGGCGCATTTATGTCAGCCCGGTTGCAGGCGTGTTATCGGAAAGTATCGGTTGGGGAAATTTCTTCTTGTTTTCAGTCATGATGGCGGTACCAGGTATAGCGATGCTGTGGTGGATGCGCACATCAGTCAACCAACTTGATTCAAGGTAGAGATTTACGCAACTTAGGTTTAACTAAGTGATGTATTACTTTTTAATCTATACATGGCTAAGCTACCCATTAAATTTGGCATAAACGTCACTGGCTGGTTTTCTGTTAATACCAGTCGTTCTTTTACCTTGATATTGCAATCGATACAAAATTGATCAAAATCAGTGATAGTGCATAGATGCACATTGGGCGTGTCATACCATTGGTAGGGCAGGTTCCTAGACACAGGCATTCTGCCGTTGATAGATTGGACACGATGTCGCCAGTAACCAAAGTTTGGGAAAGTGACAATCACTTCGCGGCCCACGCGCAACATTTCACGCACAATGCCTTCAGTGTTATGCATGGCTTGCAGCGTTTGCGAGAGTATCACGGTATCGAACGACTGATCTTCGAAACCGGACAAACCGCTTTCTAAGTCCATTTGAATGACATTGATACCGCTGGACATACAAGCCAACCAATTAGCATCATCTTTTTCTACACCATAGCCCCGCACTTCTAATGAAGCTTTTAAATATTGCAACAAGGTGCCATCGCCACAACCTAGATCCAGCACCTTGGCGCCAAACGGCAGCCAACCTGCAATAATGGCAAAATCGTGCCTAAATTTTGTAATACTTAGAGTTTTTACATCATTCTGCATATTCACTGCCAACCTCAATATTGCTTAAATAGCTGCGTAAAATCGCATGGTAATGCGGGTCTGGCATTAAGAACGCATCGTGCCCATGTGCTGCAGTTACTTCCGCATAACTGACGGTACGTTCGTTATCCAGCAAAGCTTTTACAATTTCGCGTGAGCGCGCAGGAGAAAAACGCCAGTCGCTGGTGAAAGACACGACTAAAAATTCTGCTTTCACTTGTTGTAGCGCTTTACTCAAATCGCCATGATAAGAGAGTGCTGGGTCGTAGTAATCCAAGGCCCGTGTCATACGTAAGTAAGTGTTCGCGTCAAACTCGCCTGCAAACTTGTCACCTTGATAACGCAGGTAAGATTCCATTTCAAACTCAGCATCAAAGCTGTATTTAATATTATCTTTTAGCTTGCGACCAAATTTGGCGCCCATCGCATCATCGCTTAAATAGGTAATATGACCAAGCATGCGGGCAATGCGTAAACCGCGCCTAGGTACAACGCCATACGCATAATAGTCGCCGCCATGAAATTCTGGGTCGGTGATAATCGCCTGACGCGCAACTTCATTGAACGCCATATTTTGTGCGGTGAGATTGGGTGCAGACGCTATGACTAAGGCATGTCTCACACGATCAGGGTAGGCGATGGCCCATTGCAGTGCTTGCATGCCGCCTAGGCTGCCACCGACTACTGCTGCTAATTGTTTTATGCCCAAATAATCGGTTAATAAAGTTTGTGATGTTACCCAATCCTCTACGGTAAGCACTGGAAATTGTGACCCCCAGGGCTGCCCGGTGGCTGGATTAATACTTGCAGCGCCAGTGCTGCCGTGACAGCCGCCTAAATTATTGACACCGATTACAAAAAACTTATTGGTGTCCAGCGGTTTGTTTGGGCCAACCAAGTTGTCCCACCAGCCTGGATATTTGTCATCTTCAGTATATTTTCCAGCTACATGATGCGTACCAGAGAGCGCATGGCAGATTAAAACTGCATTGGACCTATCCGCATTCAATGCGCCATAAGTCTCGTATACGAGATCAAATTGCGGCAATATCGCACCACTCTTCAATAGAAGTGGTTTGCTAAAATGCGCTGTTTTTGGAGCGACGATACCGACAGATTTTTCAGTTAAAGATAGTGAGTGAGATTCAGACATGTGCTAATTATACTATAAGGTTTTTAGGTGGGATTTTCAGTATAGATTTTGATACTTAGTTTCAAGGCTTATCAATCAGTTAATCCCAATGCGTACTGACAATAAGCGAATTTTTAGCGATGGTCACGCGATGATTACCACCTAAGTCTTTGAGTGTAGTGATGTCTACCAAGCCATTTTCTGCCATTAAATCTGCCACGGAATCGGCTTGATTATAGCCATGCTCTAACATTAGCCAGCCTTGTGGTTTTAGGTAAATCAGGCAGCTATCAATAATCTGCCGGATATCATCTAAGCCATCTTCACCTGATGCTAATGCAGACAATGGTTCAAAGCGTAAATCACCTTGAGACAGATGCTCGTCGTTTTGCTCGATGTACGGTGGATTGCTGACAATCAGGTTAAATTTTTCTGTTTTAAATGCATCAAACCAATTACTTAATACAAATTTAACATTGGAGATATGTAAATGTTGTGCATTTTGACTGGCAATCTCTAGCGCAGCTTCAGAGGCATCAACAGCAATGATACTTGCTTGTGGGCGATGTTTGGCAATAGCAAGTGCAATTGCGCCGGTGCCGGTGCCTAAATCTAATATCGAGCAACTAGCGTTATTTGGAACTTTGGCTAATGCAGCGTCTACCAATGTTTCAGTATCTGAACGTGGAATGAGTGTATCTGCGGTAACTATTAAATCTAAACCGTAGAACTCGCGTTTCCCCAGAATATAAGCAATGGGTTCACCAGCTAAACGCCGCGCTAGCAAAACCTGAAAGGCCTTTAAGCAATCGGCTTGTATTACTTCATTTTCATGTGCAATCAGCCATGCACGATTCACTTGTAACGCACTTTGCATCAGTAATTGGGCTTCAAACTTAGCCTCATGAAGATCGGCCTCTTCAGAATCCAAACGGTTGACTTCAATTAATGCTACTTCGCTAGCGGACAGTATGGTTTTAATGGAATGCATGTGGTGCTATCAAGCCAGCCTTTACAAAGTACAAATTTCTTTACATAAATCTTTACATAAGTTTACCAGTTTTATGCTTACTTTATGACCCTATCAATGGCATAATAAAAATGAAACGTTTTATTTTTATTAATATTTTCATTATATGGTGTCCAAGTGATTACACACGAGCTTGATTTGACTAACCCTCAGCTTAAACCCAAATTAGGACGTCCACGTTTGGGTACTGAAAACGAAAGATTATGCGTCTTGCTTGACAGTGCCTTAAATATATTTATGCATGATGGGTATGGGCTGGCTAGCATTGCGAAGATTGCCAGTGCAGCAGGCTTTTCTACGCGCACGATTTATGGTTTGTACAAAAATAAGGCAGATTTAATGGTGGCCTCAGTAGCGCATATGGTAGAGCGTGACGTTGAACAAATACAGTCCATTGCAGGTCTTGATGCTATGTCAGGAGAGGCCGGTTTATGCGCTATTGGTGAAATGATGATGGCACGAGTGACGAGCCCGCAATTGATTTCACTTTACCGCATGGGCGTAGCAGAAGCTGCGCGTTTTCCTGAATTAACCAATAAAATGAAGGCGATAGGCCCGCAACGTATACAGGCGGTGATTGCTGATTACCTTCGTCAGAAAATAATAAAAGGCGAACTGCAGATTGAAAATGTAGACAAAGCGGCGGTGATGTTTTGCCAGATGCTGGTTGCTGAACCGCGACATAATGCCTTGATGGGTTTACTGGCGGATGATTGGGATGCAAAAGCGCATATCCGATACGTAGTGGATATATTTTTGCATGGTGCATCAAAGGCTAAATAAACCCACAGGAAGTAGTTAACAATAAAAGACTAATGCAAAAGACATGAAACAGAAAATAATATTTAATACAGGACTGATACTCATCGCGGCATTGCTGATAAGCGGTTGCAGTGTTTTTCCGGAATATATTAAAAAAACTATCAAAATGCCTGATAGCTGGCAAGCCAAAGCGCCAACGGCTACTGCAAAAGACAACCTCCCGCATAACGGCAATGTAAGCCAGTTAATCGATTGGTGGGGGCAATTTAATGACCCAGTGCTTAATCAGCTAATAAAAGCAGCGCAGGCGGATAGTCCAAGTCTGGATATTGCGCTAGCAAATATCAAATCCGCACGTGCCAGTAGCATTTCAGCGCGTGCGCAAGGATTGCCCTCTGTGACGGGTAATGCTTCTGCCACTCGCTCACAATCTGCTACATCCACTGGCATAGGCAGCGCTAGCGGTATTAGTACCTCTACAGTAGGTACATTTGATGCCAGTTGGGAGATTGATTTATTTGGCGGCATTAAATTTGCCAAACAAGCAGCGGATGCAAGAATAGAAGCCAAACAAAGCGATTGGCATACCGCACGCATAAGTTTAGCGGCAGAAGTGGCGACCAATTACGTGGATTACCGTGCTTGCCAGTTATCTGTGGCAGCTTACCAGCAGGCCATGATCTCTAAAAGTGAAACTTCACGCCTAACAAAAATATTGGCAGATGCTGGTTTTTCAGCCCCTGCAGATGCTTCTTTGGCTGAAGCCAGTTTGCGCGCTACGGAATCAAGCCTGATTAACCAGCAAGCGCAATGTGATAACACGGTGAAAGCCTTGGTAGCGCTGACCAATATTAATGAGCCAAAGGTGAGGAAAATATTATCTCCGCAGGAAATACTCGCTTTGCCGCAACCTGCCGAATTTAATGTAGATAGCGTTCCTGCCAATTTGATTACACAACGCCCTGATTTAATAGCTGACGAACGAAATCTGGCTGCTGCCAGTGCCGATACCGGCGTGGCTACGGCCAACCGTTTTCCAAAGTTGTCTTTATTGGGTTCCATAGGACACAGCAAAAACAGCAGCAGTACGTTTTCGAGCAGCGGTAATACCTGGTCATTTGGACCTTCTATCAGCCTGCCTATATTTGATGGAGGCCAGCGTAAGGCAGATGTCACCATCGCCGAAATGAATTACGCCATTGCGTTGGCAACTTATCAGCAGGATGTTCGCGATGCGGTAAAAGAAGTTGAACAAACCTTAGTCAATTTGGATAGCGCCGCACGCCGTGAAAGCACAGAAAAAATCAGTACAGAACAATATCGTCGTTATTACAATGCGGCAGAAATTAACTGGCGCGCTGGCGGGATTAGCTTGATTACACTGGAAGATGCGCGTCGCCAATTGATTACTGCTGAACTGAGCCATATCACGCAACAGAAAGACCGTGTGCAATATTGGATCGCCTTGTATAAAGCGCTTGGCGGCGGCTGGCAATATAGTGCAGCTAATACCAGCACACCAGAAAATAATGGCCGTAATGTCATTATTGGTAATGAACCTAAAAGCAATGAAAGCAAAAAATGATTAAAACCAACAATATCAAATCGCGTTACTGGATTATTGTTGCAGTTGTCGTTCTGTTACTAGCAGCTGCTATATTCTTTATCTCGAATCGTTCCAGCAAGGCAACTGCTGATGAAAAATCAAGTGAAAGCGCAAAAGCAGCTTTAGCTGTAGAAACCGTACAGCCGCAATTACAGGATTGGTCAGTGAGCATCACGATGAATGGTGCAGTGAGTGCATGGCAAGAGGCACAAGTGAGTGCCGAAATCGGAGGGCTGCGTATCAAGCAGGTATTGGTCGATGTGGGAAGCCAAGTGAAACGTGGTCAGGATCTAGCGCTATTGGCAGATGAAACGGTGCTGGCAGATTTGCATAAGCAGCAAGCGACGGTCGCGCGTGACCGTTCCAGTTTAGCCGAAGCTAAATCCAATGCAGACCGTGCTCGTCAGATTAAAGATAGCGGCGCGCTATCGACCCAGCAAATTAACCAATATGTGATTGCTGAAGAAACAGCGCAAGCGAACTTGAATCTATCGCTAGCCGAGTTGGACAATCAGCAAATTCGTTTACGTCAAACGCATGTGACTGCAGCCGATGACGGTGTGATTTCATCGCGCAGCGCCAACCTGGGCAACGTCATCGCTTCTGGCGGCGAACTGTTCCGATTGATACGGCAAGGCCGCATAGAATGGCGTGGCGAGGTGAATGCGCAGCAATTAGCATTGATTAAAATAGGTCAAAAAGTAAGTCTCATCTTGCCGGATAATCGTCAAGTTGCGGGCACAGTACGCATGAAAGCGCCAACGGTAGACGTGAATACGCGTAACGCGCTGGTCTATGTAGATATCCCCAAAGCCTCTGCCGAGCCCGGCATGTACGCCCAAGGCACGATCAATATCGGTACTAAACCGGCATTGGCTGTGCCGCAAACGGCGCTGGTATTGCGTGATGGCCGTAGTTATTTATATGAAGTGCAAACGGCTACGAACACTGCCAACGCACAAATACATCGCGTGATTCAGCGCAGCGTCACTACAGGCCGCCGTGAGGGTGATTTGGTGGAAATCTCAGAGGGTGTTACTGCAGATGCAAACTTGGTTGTTACTGGTGGCGCATTTTTAAACGATGGCGATTTAGTCAAGGTGGTTAATGCTCAAAAAACATCGAATAATGACAAAGCCAAAACGAACGAGGATGCAGGCAAATGAATTTCTCCGCCTGGTCTATCCGTAATCCTGTCCCCGCTTTACTGCTATTCGTAGTACTTACCGTTATCGGCTTAACTAGCCTCAATAAACTAGGCATACAGAATTTTCCTGATATAGAAATACCGGTCATTACGATCAGCGCTTCATTAGAGGGAGCTGCACCAGGGCAACTAGAAACCGAAGTCGCCCGAAAAATTGAAGACAAAGTTGCCTCGTTAGGCGGCATTGAGCATATTCGCACTACGGTGACCGATGGTTCAGTAAGCATCGCGGTGCAATTCAATATTGATAAAAACTCTGAAGAAGCGCTGAATGAAGTGCGTAATGCAGTTGATAGCGCGCGCTATGATTTGCCCACAGCACTGACGAATCCGGTAGTTTCCAAAGTGACCACTTCTGGCGGTACTTTACTGACCTATGTGGTTGTCGCTGACAATATGGATGAGCAAGAGCTTTCCTGGTTTGTAGATAACGATATTAATAAGACTTTATTGTCGGTCACTGGGGTAGGTAAAGTTGCCCGTATCGGCGGTGTAAATCGTGAAGTGCATGTAGATCTTAACCCCGCACTCATGGCTGGTTTAAACGTAAGCGCCGGTGACGTATCGTCACGATTAAAACAAGTGCAGCAAGATGCCTCCGGCGGTCGAGGTGACATAGGCAACAGCATACAGTCAGTAAGAACCCTCGGCGCTGTAAGCTCGCCAGATGAAATCGCGACATTAGATATTCCCTTGCCAGATGGTCGGCATATTAAGCTCGACCAAGTGGCTACGGTTAAAGATACGGTAGCAGAACGCAGTTCTTACGCTACTTTAGATGGTAAGCCAGTGATTGGT
>JANOHT010000290.1:0-2153 GCA_031406605.1 Methylotenera sp.
CACGACTGGAAAACCCAAGGGTGTATGTTTAAGTGCTTTTGCGCTCAACCAAGTTGCGCTCTCCTTGGCGCAAGCAACGGGCGCTAGTTCAAGCGATAGGCATCTCAGCATATTGCCACTTTCAACTTTACTTGAAAACATAGCAGGGTTATATGTGCCACTTTTGGTAGGCGCTACCGCCGTGCTACTGTCATCAGCTCAGGTAGGATTAACTGGTGCAACTGGTTTAAATCTCTCGACAATGATGACTGTATTCAATGTATCAGAAGCCACAACGACGATATTAACGCCAGAACTACTCAGCGGATTAATCTCCGCAATCGAAGCTGGTTATTCAAAGCCACCTTTCTTAAGATTTGTAGCAGTGGGTGGCGCTTCGGTGTCTCCTCAGTTACTCAATCGGGCGAGTGCGATAGGCTTACCTGTGTTTGAAGGATATGGCTTGTCCGAATGTGCTTCAGTCGTTGCGCTAAATACAGAAATCAGCAAAAAGATTGGCAGTGTAGGAAAACCATTGCCGCATGTGGATATTAAATTTGCTGATGACAGTGAGATATTGGTTAAGGGTGCATGTTTGCTAGGTTATGCGAACATCCCTAATGCATCAGATGCCATTGATAAAACACAGCCTCTTCAGTACTGGGCAACGGGAGATATCGGACACCTTGATGATGAAGGATATTTGTATATTACTGCAAGAAAAAAGAACCTGTTTATTACTTCTTTTGGCCGCAACGTAGCGCCAGAATGGGTCGAGCGTGAACTAACGCTGTCTCCGTTCATTGCACAAGCGGCTGTGTTTGGTGAAGCGCGACCTTGGAATGTAGCAGTTATTCTGCCTGCAAAAAACGCGACTGCAACAGAAATTGACAAGGCCATTGCCGATATTAATGTAACGCTCCCTGATTATGCACGTGTTAGCCGATGGTTATTATCAGACGCTCCATTCAGCTCTCAAAATAACCAGCTCACTGCAAATGGCCGTCTGCGAAGAGATATCATTTGGCAGCAATACGCATCCAGAATCAATGAAAAATATAAGGAAAAAAGTTATGCCGTTTTATAAAACACTGTTAAACGAAACAGCGCAAGAACGCGAGGTGCTGTTTAATTTACCACTGATAAAAGCAGGTGCTGCTGGACAAGTCGGCCTGTCAGCTTATGTAGCGTTTTTAACTGAAGCTTATCATCACGTAAAACATACTGTGCCACTCCTGATGCTTTGTGGCTCACGATTACCTGAACATTATGAATGGCTGCGTGAAGCTGTTGCAGAATACATAGAGGAGGAGTTAGGACACCAAGAATGGATTCTCAATGACATCAAAGCGTGCGGAGGTGATGCAGAAGCCGTACGTCATGGACAGCCTAGCATGCCAACAGAACTTATGGTCGCTTATGCTTACGACATGATTAACCGCATCAACCCAATTGGTTTCTTTGGCATGGTACTGGTTTTGGAAGGTACAAGCGTCGCAATGGCTACGCAAGCCGGTGCAGCCTTGCAACAAAGTCTTGGACTCAGCAATAAAGCTTTTAGTTATTTAACCTCTCATGGTTCTTTAGATGTTGGTCATGTTGATTTTTATGCTGAATTAGTCAATAAAATCGAAGATGAAAAGGAGCGTGCATTGCTGATTCATAGCGCTAAAAATTTCTACAAACTTTATGGGGAAATTTTCCGCGAACTAGGTCATCGTTTTACTCCAGCCAGCTCAGAGCTGCTTGCAGCATAAGGCCTGATGACAAGCCCATGAATGTAGTTAGTCATGGAGATTATTCTGACTGGGTAGAGTAGACCTTTACCAAGTGCTAAGAATGTTGAATGCAATATGTAAAGTAAAACCGCACGCGGATTTGTAATTAGAAGTCATTAAAAGAAGTCACTAATAAATAGAAATTAAAGGAAAATTATATGAAAAACATGATGTTATTGCTAAGTTTTATTATGTTATCCTCTCCGGTATTCGCTGATGAAAAATTCGACGCAGAGATTGCCCAAGTACAGCATGAATGGGCAAAGGCTAACTATCAAACCTCTAAGGATGCGCAAGAAAGTGTATTTAAGAATCTTACTGAGAAAACGCATCAAATAACAGTTAACAACTCAAACGCACCCGAAGCAATGATTTGGGAGGCGATTTCCTTAAGTG
>JANOHT010000296.1:0-11812 GCA_031406605.1 Methylotenera sp.
GTAAATCAAAATAAAGCAACTTTAGCAAAAAAGGAAATGGCAGCACTGAATGCTAAGGCTAAGGTGGAATTTGTAGGTGCGTTTGCAGATATGAAAAAAGCAGAAGTAACTGCACCAATAACACCAATCACTGAAGCTGCAAAACCTTCATTACAAGCTGTTGAGGCTAAACCTGATGCAATGGCAAGCAGTAAAGTTAAAGCTGATGATGCAAATATGAATAAAGGTTTATCAGGCCTCTAACAGATTTGTACAGACAAAATCCCGTCTAACTAAATAGCTAAAACTAAGAAGGTTTAAATCAGTATGTATAGAGTGATATTGTCATTGCTAATGCTGCTTTCATGCTCACTGAGTATGGCTGACAGCGCAAAAGACGTGAATACAGGTAAAGAGCCTGCTACTAATAGAGACTATGTTTTAGGTGCTGGCGACCTAGTCAGAATCAGCGTTTACGGTAGCCCGGATTTGCTTACTGAAGCAAGATTATCTGCAGCAGGCACTATTACATTTCCGCTTATTGGTGAAATAAAACTAGGCGGCGCAAGCCCTACGTTATCTGAAAAGAAAATCGCTGATTTGCTAGAACAGGGTGGTTTTGTAAAAAAAGCACAAGTTAATTTGGTCGTGTTGCAGTTTCAAAGTCAGTTTGTTTCAGTGTTGGGGGATGTATATAAGCCCGGAAAGTATTCGCTTGATAGGCCAAGTACGCTTTCAGATGTGCTGGCCTTGGCTGGTGGAATTACCCCAAATGGCTCCGATATGTTGACGTTAATTCGTACCGTTGCAGGAAAAACAACCAAACAAACTTACGATTTAAGAAATTTAATTGCAAAAGCAGACCCAGCTAGCAATCCTCAAGTAACTGGTGATGACATCATTTATGTTAATGCAAGAGAAGTGTCAGTGTTAGGTCAAGTCAATCGTCCTGGCAAGTATTCTGTAGTGAGTGGTGTGCGCACGGTGATTGATTTTCTATCGCAAGCGGGAGGCGTATCGGCTGGTGGCGCTGACAAAATTATCGTTGTCACTAAACGTAGCGGCAAAACAGAGAAGCATGAGATAGATGTAGATCTACTCTATCGTAAAGGTAATATTTCCGACAATTTTGAGCTGGCTGATGGCGATTCTATTTATGTGCCTAGAACGCCGGTATTTTATATTTATGGTGAAGTGCAACGTCCAGGTGCGTTCAAATTAGAGCGCGATATGAGTTTGGCGCAAGCACTGTCTACGGGTGGCGGTTTATCTGCCAGAGGTACTGAGCGTGGTATTAAGATAAAACGGCAAGTGAATGGTTCGCTGAAAACCTTAGATGCAAATGCAGGCGATATGCTACAGGCTGATGATGTAGTTTATGTAGGCGAGAGCTTGTTTTAATCGCTAATTTAAATAAAGAAACTAATCAATTAGTCATAGGTAAACATGAATTCTTCACAATTATTATCAATTTTAGTTGCGCGTAAAGGCATACTCATTTGGGTGTTTTTGGTAACAGTAATAGTGACCACTGTGATTAGTTTTGTACTGCCTAAAACCTACACGGCTACTGCTTCACTGGTAATTAATTCTAAAGGTGCGGACCCTGTTACTGGGTTTATGCTACCAGCGACATTAATGCCAGGCTATTTAGCAACACAGGTTGATATTATTCAAAGCCGTAATGTGGCATTGAAAGTGGTTGAGAAACTTGGCATTGCTAATAATCCAATGGCTAAAGCACAGTTTGAAAAAGCGACCGACGGAGAGGGTGATATTAGGAATTGGTATGCAGATCAATTTTTAACTAACTTAATTGTAAAACCATCACGCGAAAGTAATGTAGTGGAGATTAGTTACCAAGGTGCTGATCCGAAATTTGCTGCAGCACTGACGAATGCATTTGCGGAAGCTTACATTAATACCAATCTGCAATTAAAAATTGAGCCATCAAAACAAGCAGCTACTTGGTTTGATCAACAGATTAAAAGCCTGCGTCAAAATGTAGCTCAAGCACAGGAAAAATTATCAGCTTATCAAAAGGAACATGGCATTGCATTTGCTGATGAACGATTAGACGTTGAATCAGCTCGCCTGAGTGACCTATCAAGCCAATTGGTGATGGCGCAAGCACAGACTTATGATAGTAACTCTCGCCAAAGCCAATTAAAACGAGGCGCTGCTTCTGAATCACCAGAAATCTTATCAAATTCATTAATTCAAGGTCTTAAATCACAGCAAGCACAGGCAGAGGCCAAGCTTTCAGAGGTATCACAACGCCTGGGTGTGAATCATCCGCAATACCAAGCTGCTGAAGCTGAGGTTAATAATTTACGCAATTTAATCGCTTCAGAAACTGCTAAAACCAGCAGTAGTGTGGGTCAAACTGCACGGGTTTCGCAACAAAAAGAAAGTGAGATAAAAGCATCACTCGCTGCACAAAAAGAACGTGTGTTGAAGTCAAAAAATCAACATGATGAGATGGCAGTGTTATTGCGCGAAGTTGAAAGTGCGCAACGTATTTATGATGGTGCTCTGCAAAGATTTAGTCAGACCAATATGGAAAGCCAATCTGGCCAAACTGACGTTTCAGTGTTAAACCCAGCAATACCGCCACTAAAACACTCCAGCCCGAAAATTATGCTCAATATAATGTTATCAATTTTGTTGGGTTCATTATTGGCAATTGGTTTTGCAATTTTTGCAGAGATGTTAGATAGGCGTGTGAGGTCTGCAGATGATTTGATGCAACTTTTGGAACTACCTGTTTTGGCCGAGTTGGGCAAAAGCGCTGTGAAAGCTGTCGGCTTTTTTAATAAGTTACGTCAGTACTTTACTTCAAATAAGTCAGCTAAAAATAAGTCAAATAAACCTGTTATCTCTAAATATCAATTTTTTGCAAAGTAATAGGCTAATGGAATCTACAAATAATATATTTCAATTAAATAACGAAAGCCACGCGGATGATAGTTCGAGGATTGGTAACGCTTTAATTGCTAATACTAAACTAGAGCAACAAGATATTGAGCGGATTCTAACTTTACAAAAAGAGAAAAATATATTATTTGGCGAGGCCGCCAAACAGTTAGGTTTAATTACGGATAACGACCTCAAGAAAGTCTTATCGCAACAGTTTAATTACCCTTATGTCCATGAAGATAGTCAACAATTCAGTAAATTATTAATTGCTGCACATTTGCCTTTTAGTGAGGAAGTGGAAAATTTGCGCAGTTTAAGAGGCCAGCTACTCATTCGATGGTTTGATCAAGGCAATAAAACGCTAGCGGTGACATCTGCTAGAAGTGAAGATGGCGCTAGTCAATTAGCGGCTAATCTTGCAATTGTGTTTTCACAACTCAATAAAAAGACGCTTTTGATTGATGCCAACTTGCGGCATGCTGAGCAGCACCAATTTTTCAAAATTGAAACCAAGTTAGGATTAGCTAATATCCTAGCTAACAGGCAAGGCAGCTATGAATTAACGCGTCAACAATCATTACCAAACTTGTCTATTTTGACAGCAGGCACAGAGGTGCCGAATCCACAGGAGTTGCTAAGTCAAACAGGTTTTAGTGAGTTGCTGGCAGATTTAGAAAAAGTTTACGATATTATTTTAATCGACACCTCACCATTAAGTTTAGGTTCTGATGTGCTTACGGTTGTTTCTAAAGCGAAAGCGGCAATCATCGTTGCACGAAAAGACTACACATTGGTTACTGAAATTCAGCAGCTAAATAAGCAGCTAAATATGACCGGTGCCAAAATTATTGGCAGCATATTTCAGGAGTTTTAGGTGTCTAGTTCAAACAACTCATCATTAAACGTTGCTCAAAACTTAAGTCAGCTAACATTACTAGACAATCTAATTAAATGGCTGCCAGTTATTATTGGTCTATTGGTGTTGTACACACCCACTGTTCAATACTTGGCTGAGAATTTATGGCATTTAGATGACCATGCTCACGGACCAATTATAGTGATCGTGGTGCTTTATTTATTTTGGCAAAAGCGTGAGATATTTTCACAGCCTACAGAAAATTTGCGGCCAGTTTTAGGCAGTACGTTACTTTTTCTAGGGTTATTAACTTATGCAATAGGGCGGTCACAAGAAATTCTTTTCTTTGAAATTGGCTCGCTTATACCAGTATTAACGGGCATTACTTTAATCACTATTGGCAAACATGGTATTAATAAACTTTGGTTTGCCATCTTCTTCACATTGTTTATCATTCCTTTACCAGGCCCAGTGGTAGATTTGCTTACCAACCCATTAAAACAATATATTTCAGTGTTTGCAGAAAACATCTTATACGAGCTAGGTTACCCGATTGCACGTAGCGGTGTTGTTATTTCAATAGGCTCTTATCAGTTACTGGTGGCCGATGCTTGCTCTGGCTTGCACTCTATGTTTTCGCTCTCGGCATTGGGGTTTTTGTATCTGTATTTAATGCAATATAAAAACTGGCTTCGCAATGCCGTGGTTATTTCCAGTATTCTTCCAATTGCTTTTTTAGCTAATTTGATTCGCGTTATTACTTTGATTTTAATCACTTACTATTTTGGCGATGAAGTAGGGCAAGGTTTCGTACATAAATTTGCAGGCATGTTTTTGTTCGTTACTTCATTAATATTTTTATTTTTATTTGATGGAGTTTTGGGCAAGTTACCACTTTTTAAAGACAAAAGCCTAGATAAAGACAAAAGTGTGGATAAAAAGTCTTGATTTGGAAATTGAAAGCTAAGTAATCATGAAAAAATTAATCTCCATTAAGCATCTATTAATAGGCTTAGCCATGTTTTGCAGTGCTGGTTTAGCTGTTGCAATGAAGCCAACCATTATTTTTGCAGATAAAAACGAAAAGATAGATTTAGAAGTCATTATCCCTAAACAGTTTAACGATTGGCGACAAGAGGACATGGTTTCACATTTAGTGAATCCAGAAGAGCAAGCCGCAATTAGTAAAATATATGCACAGACTTTATCTCGTAGCTATATAAATACAAAAGGCGAAAGAGTCATGCTTTCAATCGCTTATGGTAAAGATCAAAGTGATAGTGTAGGCGTACATCTACCAGAAGGGTGCTATGCAGGCCAAGGCTTTGCTATTCAAGGCAATATCCGAGGATTCCTTAAAACAACATTTGGCGAGATTCCAGCTGCGAGATTAATCGCCACTAAAGGTGACCGTATAGAGCCTATTACTTATTGGATAACTGTGGGTGAACAGGCTGTTTATGATGGGTGGGACATGAAAAAAGTGAAACTAAAGTATGCGTTAAAGGGCATTGTGCCAGATGGCCTTCTCATGCGTGTGTCTAGCATTACACCAGATGTTAACTACGGATACACTTTGCAAAACAGGTTTGCAGAGGATTTGCTAGCAACCTTATCACCCAGTCAGCGTATTAGGCTGATGGGTTATCGTGTTAAAGAATAATTGAATCAATAGGCGAGCATTTATTTTAGGTATATGTAATGGTTAATTCGCCTTATTCTAAAGAGAGTGTTCGTCAAGGTATCTTGCATTACCTGCTAGGCCGTGGTTTTGCGGGCATAGCAGGCTTCGCTACAGTAATTTTACTAGTGCGCTACATGGATGTACAAAGCTATGCAGGTTTCACAGCACTTACTGGTGTCATTGTATTAGCTGGGATTTTTGCTGGGTTAGGCTTAGAACGCGCGATTTCTCGTTATGTACCTGAAGCAAGATTAGAGCGTAGCGCTAAAGAGTTAGGCAATTTTATTTGGCGTATTACTACAATCAGGCTTATTGCCGCACTTGTCATTAGTTCCATTCTTTATATGCTGTGGCAACCGCTTTTGCAAATGTTCCCAGATGTGCATTTAGTAAAATTTCCTATTACTTTAGTCTGCTTTGTGGTTGCTGAAACACTGTTTCAACATTTCTCTTCTGTGCTGCAAGCCCTTATCAAACAAAAGGCACTGACCCGTATTTTAATTGTGCAATGGGCTGGGCGACTGGCGATGATTGTTTGGGCATTGTTGAGTAATAACAACATTAGCTTGGAGGAATCATTGTGGATTATGGCATTACCAGAAATGGCTGGGGTATTAGTGTTTATAGTCGTCATCATGAGATATTTAAGTGCGTTACAGCAAGCAGAAAAAACAATAAAACCTGTGCAAAAAACAGATTTAACTACATGGCCTGATTGGCACGTTATTGTCAAAATGGCAGGTAATAATTATGGGTTTACACTGTTAGCAGCACCACCGCAAGGTTATTTTATGAAAATGCTGGCAGCGATATTTTTACCAACACAGATGGTAGCTGCTTATGGGTTTTTTATCAGTATTGCTGAAAAAACAAGACAATACATCCCGCTACATTTACTTTATAACTTGATTGAACCCGTGATGATCGGTAATTATTTGCAAAATCCTGATTTTGCAACGCTCAATCATCGCTGTCAGTTGTTATATAAATCTAATTTGATGTTATTGATTCCACTTTTAGCTTGGATAGCAGCAGCAGGAACTTTCATTATTGCAAGTTTGACGGGTGGAAAATATCAAGAATACCTATGGTTACTGATGTTAGTGATGTTGCAACTCACTGTTGGCAGCCACGTAGTATTGTTACAACTTATCCTAAACTCAGTAGGGGCCAGTATTTTATTGGTTAGAGCAGGATTCTTTGCTTTAATCGGCATGGCCGTGTTTTGGTCTGTTGCCATGTTTATCAACGTACAGTTGATAGTGATTGGACCTTTGGTTTTTTCACTCATTTGTAACGCTTACATCATTAATGCCCTAAAAAATAAAGGTTATCCATATAAGTTGTCTTGGCAATTGTTCCTGGGGGCAAGTGTTTCGGGCTTCATTGCATTTGTAATGGTTTATTTCAGTTTTAATCAACCATTCATATCAGCACATCCTCCGTTGGTAATGGCAGTATTAAGCGCAACGTTCATTGCAATCATTTATATAGTGAATTTGTACTTTTTTAAAGCAGTTCATTTAGACGAAATTCGTTTAGTTAAATCATTTATGACTAAAAAGACCTAATCTAGGATATTAATTTTTATGAAAACTGCATTAAGTTTTAATCCAACTAATACCAATGTAATTACCTATTTGCAAGCTGAAGCTCGCAAAGTGTTAGATGCCATCATTCCAAGTAACGCCCATATTATTTTAATTGACTACCCCAATAATCCAAATATTGGTGACAGTTTGATATGGCTAGGCGAAATAGAGTATTTGAAAAGTAGGGGGCTAACGCCAAGCTACGTATGTGACGTTAAAAATTATAATGTTGAAACTATAAAAAAAATAGTCAATAAAAACAGCATAATATTAATGCATGGTGGCGGAAATTTTGGCACCATGTGGGCTGTGATACAGAAGTTTAGGCTACAAGTGCTACGTGATTTCACTCAAATACCTATCGTACAGTTTCCTCAGTCAATTCATTTTGACAACGATGAAGACATCAACGCAATGCGTGAAGCCATAGCTGCACAAGGTAACTTTACCTTGCTTACACGAAGCCAAAAATGTTATGAATTTGCAAAACACAATTTAGCATCATCTACTTATTTATGTCCCGATATGGCATTTTTTATAGGGCCAATTCCTACAAAACTAATCCCAATATTTGATCGTTTTATATTAAGCAGGACAGACCACGAAAAATCTGCCGATTTAATTATTGAATCAAGGAATGATAACTTTAAGCAATTAACTTATGAGAATAAGGATTGGTTATATGCTTCATGGCAAGAGCGACTCCTGCATAGGGCAGAAATGCATACGCTTTGGTTAAGAAAATTTATTGATCCAAATAATTTTTTTTTATTATTTTTATGGAATCAGCTATCAAAGTTAAGGCTTAAGCGAGGCGTTGCTCTGTTGGGCAGAGGCCGTGTTGTGATTACAGATCGTTTACACGCGCATATTTTAAGTATTTTAATGAATAAGCCGCATGTGGTCATTGATAATAGCTATGGAAAATTAAGTAGCTTTTATCAAACTTGGACGTTTTATTACAACCGTGCGAAATTTGTTTCAGATGCCAAAAAGCTTCACACGAGTGCTAATGAATTAGATGTTTTTTACAGCTTGCAATCTATATCTGAACATGGGAAATAACGTAAACAAACATTGTGTGGTCATTACTTGCTTCGATGAGAATCAGCCAGGTTTTTTAGATTTTTCGTATCGTATTGCATCGTTAGCAAAAGACTATCAATTAACCATTATTAGTCTAGCTAAAATCACACAAGCGGAATTGATGTTTGAGAAAACTCAATATCATGTCATCCCTGCAAGCGAAGGCAAACTTGGTTGGATAAGCTATTTAGTTAAATCTGCTTGGTTTATTCGGCAGCAAAAACCAGATGTCGTCATGTTATTGCATTCTGCTGTTGCGCCAATTGCCTTGTTAATTGGTGCAATTCCATCTTGTGTCTATTGGAATGAACATCCCTTTAATCTTATCCGTCTGCCAGAGAAGTCTTCGCCTATTAGGTATTACGCATCTGTATTTTCACAAAAGCTGATTTTCCATGGTGCTAAAAAAGCGCGTGTAGTAATGCCTATAGGCGAAGAGCAGCGTGATGATTTGATAGCAAGAGGATGCGACCTAAAACGTGTGAAAATGATATACATGGGAGCAGCAGATAACTTTCTAGTTCGTTCATCATCAGAGTATATCTCCGAGGATGAACCTTTGCGTTTGATTTACATAGGCACTGTAAGCAAAGAAAGAGGGCGTGATGTCATGCTTGATGCCATGACGATAATTGCAAAGAAAAATATTCTCGTTCATCTAATGATCGTAGGCGCAAATACAGAACAACTTGATTTTTGTTTTGAACGAATAAAAGCTTTGGATATTGAAAGTCATGTTCAGGTTATAGCAAGAGTAACGGGAAAAGAAATTCCGGCGTTTCTAGCAAATGCAGATGTAGGTATATGTTTGTGGGAAGATACACCTTGGTGGAGATTTAACCCGCCAACCAAGCTATTTGAGTATTTAGTTGCAGGCATACCTATATTAGCGAGCAACATTCGCACTCACACTCGATATATTCAAAATTGGAATAATGGACTGATATTTGACTATGATGCGATATCACTTGCAAATGCGATTATTGAGATGCATATGCATAAAAATAAAATTCATACCCTAAAAAAACAGGCTGCTGCATCTGGCCAACAGTATTTCTGGAGCAAAATTGAGCCAATATTTTCAGAGTCGGTAAGTAAAGTTTTACGATCATGAATTTGGCTAAAGTATCGCAAAAGAGCTGGTTTAAATTTTCTTTTTTTGCATTGGCAAGTTGCTTAGCATTATTGTTCGGACTAATTGCCATTACTGCTAATCCTATTTTTATAGGTTTGGCGGTGGGTTCAGTGCTTGGTATCTTTTTGTTAGCTATTCCTAAAAAAACTATATGGCTAGTAATTGCCTTAGGGCTAGGCACGCCAGCGTTGCTTGATATTGCGGGGCAGGGGTTTTCAAAAGTACTTTGGGCAATTTCAATGTTGGCTTTGCTATTGTGGTTGCCTGGTACGCTCAACTTGTTAGATTTAAATTCAAACAATAAAAAGCATATTCCATTATTTATTTGGATAGCGCTTCTTTTTGCTATTTATGCAGTCATTACTACCGTAACCCAATTAAATACTACAAGTGAGCTGCTTGGCGGATTTAAGCGTTATTTCCAGGTATTTGGCTTAATGCTCGCCTTGGCAACATTAGCAATAACAAAAAAAGACTTTAATCAATGGCTTAGGTTGTTGCTTGCGATTGCGCTATTACAATTACCGTTCGCACTATTTGAAAGATTTATATTAGTGCCAATGCGAGGTGGGTTAGATTTTGGAGGAGGGCAGGCAACAGACATTGTTGCCGGTACCATGGGCGCAAATTTAAGTGGTGGTAGTCCAAATGCGGTGATGGTGATATTTGTACTTATTGCGTTTGGATTCATTTTTTCTCGGTGGAAAGCGGGCTTAATTCATACCTCTCGAATGATTTGGTTAAGTGTCATTCTATTAATGCCGTTGCTGTTAGGCGAAACTAAAATAGTCGTGTTGATGCTGCCACTAATGGGTTTGGTATTGTTACGCAAAGATTTAATAAAAAATCCTACAAAATATTTACCCATATTGGTTGCCTTGCTAGGACTCACAGTGGTGTTAGCCTATTTTTACATCTACTATTTGTTAGATACTGATTTTACCTCTGCATTAAATGACCTATTACTTTACAACGTTGACAACGTTGGATATGGGAAATCGTTACTTAATCGTACTACCGTATTGAGTTTTTGGTGGGGCTTGCATGGTTGGCATGATCCAATTACTTTTCTATTCGGGCATGGTTTAGGTAGTTCTTATGGTTCAGCTTTTGATGCAGGGCATATTGCTCAGATGTATCCTAACTATGGTATTAACCTCACTACTGTTTCTACCATTCTTTGGGATTTGGGTTTGGTTGGCCTAGTGTTATATGTCAGTATTTTTATAACCACTTGGTTTCAAGTGAGTAAAGTTTGGCAACGCACTAATAACGTAACAGTGAAAGCAGATTGTTTATCCATACAAGCTGGCATTGCGTTTACCCTATTATTCCTGCTGTATTCTGATAGCCAGGTTAATCTAATGGTGCATGAAATCATTATTGCTGTACTACTTGGTTATGCGGCATTTTTATATCAAGAGCAGCGTAGAGAGTCTGATGCTGTTTTATCCCAAGGCTATTCAAATTAGATGATGCATATATTATTTTTAACTAGCGAACAATGGCCAACGCATAGAGCTGATTTAACGGTTTTGTTCGGTAAGTATTTACCGCGGTTAGGCATCACTTGTGATTTAGTGACCGAGCAAGATTTTGCAAGTAACGCAACTCAATTAGCGCCATGGCCTGCAGGTAAAGCATTATTGTGCAAAGTGCCAGCCAACCGTGCAGTGCAATACATCAGTAAATTTTTTCATCAATTAAAAGTGTTAATTACGAGCGACTATAAGCAATATCATGCAGTGCAAGTAAGAGATATGACGATTATTGCGTTATTCGCGATTTTGATGTGCAAGTTAAAAAAGCGCCCATTTTATTATTGGTTGTCTTACCCGCAGTCTGAAGGGCAAATACAACGTGCTAAAGCACGCGGAACAAGTGCCGGCATACGGTACTGGTTTCCATTAGTACAAGGCATCATCGGAAAGTGGTTGCTTTACAAAGTTATTTTGCCAAATGCGAACCATATATTTGTACAAAGCCAAACGATGCTTGAAATAATTGCTCAACATGGCATCGCAGCTGAAAAAATGACGCCAGTACCTATGGGCGTAGATTTGGAAGCAGCACGACAAAAACCTCTACCTAGTGACAATCCACTTTTGAATGGTAAGCGTGTATTAGTGTATTTAGGCACTTTAGACCGTGTTCGTCAAATTGAAATTTTATTTAGTATGTTAGCGATTGTTCGTCAGCAAGTTCCCAATGTATTACTCGTACTTGCAGGTGATACCGAAGATAGTACGCATAGAGAATGGCTAAAACAAGAAGCACAAAAATTAGGTGTTATGCAGCATGTGTTGTGGACAGGTTGGTTGCCAATGCAAGAAGCATGGCGCTATGTAGCTGCAGCAGAAATAGGCTTGTCACCAGTGCCTCGTGGTTATTTGCTCGATATGGGTTCGCCTACTAAAGCGGTTGAATATATGGCGCTTGGTCTACCTGTTTTAATGAACGACAACCCTGATCAAGCACAAGTGATTCAAGAAAGTGGTGCTGGCATTTGTGTTGAACTAGCGCCGGAACCCTTTGCGGAATCAGTTGCAGCGTTACTTAAT
>JANOHT010000008.1:0-5752 GCA_031406605.1 Methylotenera sp.
AAATTTTCACTTTGCGGATAAAACATTATTGCAAGATAGCTCACCCACTGACTTGGTAGCGACTGGTGCAATTACATTACAAAAAGCAGGCTTGATTGGTGAAAGTGCTGCTCTAAACGCTGAACCTTTGAATATTCCAGCTAATGCTGCTACCAATGCTACTGCTGGGTTTACTTGGTCTGTTTGGGTGAAGCCTACTACGTTGCCGCAAATCGCAAGCTTATATAACCAGGATGGTGCATTAAGTTTAGGATTAGACGGACTCACACTTACCTTAAAAGTTGGTGATAAAGCAATTACGGGTGGTGAGTTAAAACCAGCAGTTTGGCAACATATTGCTTTTACTTTAAATGCTGGCAAAGCCACCTTATTTGTGAATGGCGTTGATGTTGCCACTGGTGATGTGCCCGCGGTCGATACAGCTACGGATATTAAAATCGGCGAAGTGTTTGTTGGTGAAATCGATGAGTTAACTATTGCAAATGTTGCTCGTAGCGCTGCAGCAATAAAACTAGCTGCAATTAGCCAAGGTGTTGATAGCAAATTATTAACTATTACAGCAGCTGAGGGTGAAGAAGGTGAGGCTGAAGAGGGTGAAGCTAACTATATTGGCATATTGATTAACAGCTTAACGTTAGATGCCAAAATCGTGATTGGTATTCTTGCCGTCATGTTTGCAATCAGCGTGTGGGTCATGTGGACTAAAGCCATGTTGGTTTCACGTACGGACAAAGATAATAAAAGATTCCTGGCGCGTTTTCAAAAGGCGAGCACTAACGACTTGCTTACCTTAGATAAAGGTGCCAATTACCCAAACTCAACCTTGTATAAATTGTATCTAGCCGGTTTGCGTGAGATGAAAAAGCGCCAACATGAAGGCGAGCCATTAGCTTTAAGTGGGGCATCGATGGATGCGATTAAAGCGGCGATTGATGCTGATTTGGTGCGCGAAACACAACGTCAAAATGCAGGTATGGTGTTATTAACCATTGCAATTTCAGGTGGTCCTTTCCTAGGTTTGCTTGGCACGGTTGTAGGCGTGATGATTACCTTTGCGGCTATTGCAGCCGCTGGCGATGTGAACGTAAACGCGATTGCACCTGGCATTGCGGCGGCACTTTTAGCTACGGTTGCAGGTTTGGCAGTGGCGATTCCAGCATTGTTTGGGTACAACTATTTAGCCAGCAGAATTAAAAACATTACCATTGCGATGCAGATTTTTGTGGATGAGTTCGTCACTAGATCTGCCGAGCTTTACGGTAAGTAAGTCTTAATGAATCAACGATTACTTAAGGCGAGCAAATGTCAGAAGGCGTAAAGGAAGAGAACCAGCTATACGACGAAATCAATATTACGCCAATGCTAGATTTAGCTTATGTGCTTTTAGTGATATTTATCATTATGACCACAGCCTCTGTACAGGGCGTAAAGGTAGATACGCCACAAACAGTGAATTCAGCGAGTTTGGCAAAACCGCAGACCAGGGCGATTACCATTACTAGCGATGGGTCGGTGTATTTAGATGCATACCCAGTAGATATGGCCACGTTAGAGCAGCGTTTGGCTGAGTATAAAAGTGGTAACCCTGAGCTACCTGTCGTGCTAAAAGGCGATGCAGCTGCACATTACGAAAAAGTATCTGAAGTATTAGAAATCTGTAAAAAACTCGATATTACCGAAGTCGGACTAGTCACCAAAAAGATAGCCAATTAATTAGCTGAAAAATATGCAAGTTCAAAACGATGCTCAACCTTACGACACGATAAACATTACGCCAATGCTGGATTTGGCTTACGTGCTATTAGTTATTTTTATTCTGATGACTACCGCTGGTGTGCAGGGTCTCACCATGAATTTACCTAAGCCATCTAATAAGCCTAGTACTGAAAAACATGACATCAAAATTGTACAAGTACAACAAGGTGGAGGGCTATTAATCAATGGAGTTGGTGTAAGTGTGGCTGAGCTTGAAAGCCAGCTGAACAGCGCAAAAGCGCAAGATCCAAAATTCTCTGTGATGATTAAAGGTGATGCGAAAGCGCCTTATGCAGGTGTGGTTGGCGTGATTGATCTAGTCAACAAGTTACAGATTGAAAATGTAGGTTTAGTGACTGGGCGAATTGGTAGTTAAGGCCAAAAATGACGCAACCAACTTACGACCCATTCATTGATGAACCTTTAGACGGTGAACCATCCAGCGCGAGTGTGTGGATGAAACGTATTGCGATTGCTTTGATATTGTTGTTGGTAGTGGTTGGTGTTGGCTATGGCATTAAGAAACTAATGTCTGGAGGATCTGTACAAAAGAAGCAAATTACTACAATTAAATTAATACCGGATACGCCACCACCTCCGCCGCCACCGCCAAAAGAACCTCCTAAAGAGCAACTTAAAGAGCAGCCCAAAGAAATCAAAGTAGAGCAGCCTAAGCCTGCAGAAACGCCACCCGCTGAGCAGTTAAAAATGGAAGGTGCTGCTGGCGATGGGCCAAGTGCATTTGCATCAGGCCCAGTGAGTAACGAATACAAAGGTGGCGAAGTTAAAACGATTGGTTCTGATGGGGGCGCTAAATTTAACTGGTATGCAGGCGTTGTAAAAAGCCAGATTGAATCTGCATTAGAAAAAGATAAAAAATTGAATGTTAGCCAATATAAATTGGTTGTCACTATTTGGTTAAAACCAAATGGCGATGTAGAAAAACTAGAGTTATCGGGCTCTGATGCCGGCGCTGAGATACAGCAAGCGATTAAAACAGCTTTAGAGAATATGCCCACGATACGTGAGGCGCCACCACAAGATATGCCACAGCCCATCAAACTGCGTATTACTGCGCGGAAAATGGGTTAAAGCCTTACCTTAAGAACCGTATTTTAAAAATGATGATGTATAGAAATTTGAGGGACGAAATATGTTGAATCACGATAGCTTGCAATTTAAAGGTCATGCTAAGTTAAAAAGAACACATGCATTAGTGCTAGCGACGCTGGTATCTATCGGCACTCATGTTAATTTGGCACATGCAGACGAACGTGAATCGCTAGAGCAACTGAGAGCAACGACCAATAATTTGATCGAGTTGCTGGTCCAAGAGGGCGTGCTGAACAAAGATAAGGCGGATGCCATCGTTAAAAAAGCTAGCCAAGATGCGGCTAATCAGATGAAGAAAGCGCAAACTGAAAAAGCATTAGAAGAAAATACTGTGCAAGATGAAAAGTCGGTACGCGTGCAATATGTACCTGAGCATATTAAAAAAGAAATGCGCGAAGAAATTAAAAAAGAGGTCATGGCTAAGCTGAATTATAAAGCGGGCGAGCGTCTAGGTTTGCCAAGCTGGTTAGATAGAATATCTTTTTATGGGGATATGCGCTTACGTTTTGAAAATAATGCTTTTGGAGATGGTAATGCACCTGCTGGTCTGCATAACGTTGATTCAGATCGCTACTCTGATATTAAGAATACAACAGAAGATCGAAACCGTTTGCGTCTACGGGGCAGGCTAGGCGCTGATGTAAAAGTAAACGACTGGCTAACTGGTGGTTTAAGGGTTACCACGGGTCAGCTTACAAGCCCAGTAAGCCCAAATCAAACGCAAGAAGTATCAGAAGGCAAATACAGTATTGGTTTAGATCGTGCTTTTCTTAAGGCAACGCCAACCGACTGGCTAACATTGCAGGGTGGACGGATTGCTAACCCATTTTTTTACACGGATATGTTATTTGATCCTGATCTGGCTTTTGACGGTGTGGCAGCTACATTTAGCCCTAAAATCAATGATAGTTGGTCATCTTTCACGACTGTAGGTGCATTTCCAATCGATGAAATCGAATCATCAGATACCAATAAAGCAAAAGATAAATGGCTTTATTCATTGCAAACAGGCATCAAATGGCAATCTACCAATAAATCTAGCGTACGGTTAGCCGCTGCTTATCATGATTTTAGAAATGTAGAAGGGCGTCCAAACCCTACAGGATCTAACTTTTACGATGCAACTGTTCCCGCATTCAGACAAAAAGGGAATAATACTTTTGAAATAAATGATTTAAATAATGTAGGCGCTGGTACTAGTTTATATGCTTTAGCTTCTAAGTTTGAGCTAGTCAATATAACTGGCCAAATTGATTTGCTGACCTTTGACCCAGTTCATGTCACTTTAACCGGTGATTATGTGAAAAATATTGGTTTTAACCATGATGAAGTTTTAAAACGCACGGGTAAGAACAATGCTGAAGAAACCGATGGGTATCAGTTACGTTTAGATGTTGGTATGAACAGCTTTAATGGGCCCGCATCAGTCGATATAAAACCTAAAGATTGGCAAGTATCCATGGGTTACAAGCGCCTAGAGGCCGATGCTGTACTAGATGGTTTTACTGATTCTGATTTTCATTTAGGCGGCACAGATGCGGAAGGTTGGTTATTAGCCGCTAATTATGCCATTGATAAAAATGCATGGTTAAGTGCTAGATATTTTAGTTCAGATGCTATTACATCAAATTCTATGACAGGATTAGACCTTTCAATAGATGTTTTCTTACTTGATTTCAATGCTAAGTTTTAATTGACAGGAATTGATGATGAAATTAATACTCAATCATAAAATACTGTGTTTACTCATAGCTTCTTTGGCGATTGGTTTTATGTATCCGGATAGTGTGATTGCGGCTGAAAAAAAGGACAAAGCTGCTAGGCGCGCTGCATTGATGGTGCAGAAAATGGAGCAAGAAAAAGCAAGCATGCAAACTGAGTTTGATCTGCAAAAAAAAGCGTTAGAAGACAAACTTAAAGCTAGCGATGAAGAATTGCAAAAAGTGAATACGAGTTTAGTTGCTGCTAATCGCAAGGTTAATCATTTAGAAACAGACTTGAGTAAAGTAAATGCTGAAAAAACTGCATTAGAGACCAAGCAACTGCAAACCCAAACGCAACTTGAAACAACGCAAACGTCACTTGCAGATTTAACTGTGCAATATAAGCAGGCACAAACTGACCTCAAATTCAATGATAATCAGCGCAAAGCGCTTTCAACTAATCTTGCGCAAACTACACAGTTTCTAAATACGTGCGAAGAAAAAAACACTAAGTTATATCAATTAGGAACTGAGCTCATACAAATCTATGACAAACCAAATGCTTATGAGTCAGTGATGCGTAAAGAGAATTTTTTTCAACTAAAACGTGTTGAGTTGGAAAATATTTTGCAAAATCAGCAAGATAAGCTTGATGATGCGCGAGTTAATAAAAAAAGAACCGCACAGCAATAACTGGCACTTAAATACTTACATAATATTACAGAAATAAAACAGTCATATTCCACCCGTAATATGCCATCTTTACCTTGAGTATAACGCATGGCATTCTCCCAAACTATCGTAGCGCGCGTATTACCATTTGCGGTTTATATACTATTCTTAGCACTCGCTGATTATTTAGCGCCGCTGATGAACAGTATAGGCGTAGATGATAAATGGCTGTACGCCATACGTGTTGTTACCGTGAGTGCATTAATCCTTTATTTTTGGCGTGGCTATAGTGAGCTAAAAGTTAAACCTGCTTTAAAAAATATTGTGCCTGCAGTAGCTGCAGGCTTACTAGTATTTTTGCTATGGATATTGCCTTACCCTGAGTGGACGACACTAGGTACAGATGCCAAAAGTGTGGATCCCACGACGGGTCAAGATACTTTGATAACATTCTTATGGATTTCAATACGCATATTAGGTGCGGCACTCGTAGTACCTGTAATGGAAGA
>JANOHT010000041.1:0-5161 GCA_031406605.1 Methylotenera sp.
AACCCGACATTTAGAATGGAGGCGGTGAGATTTTGGTGCTGCTTATATGCACGCTTCTGGCTGCGGTTGGGTGCAAAGTGCTGCAGAATTACACGTACTGGAACGCATTCGCGGCAATTTTCGCAATGTGGTCTGTAGGCAAACTTGCCGCTACGTCTGAAACCTTGTTGTATGAGGCCGCTGTAAACATTAGCATCAATTAAATGTTGCGGTGAGGCGATTAAACTTTGTGCGAGTTTATTGGGCAAATAGCCACAATTGTAGCCAGTAGTTACATAAAACTGTAGTTTTTGTAGGGGTTTGTCGCTGGGTAAACTCATTTATAAAGTCCTAAGTTCATCAATTAAAGACCTAAACTCATGACTAAGAGTGTACCAATTTTGCTAAGAAGTTAATAATCTTAATAGCAACTGTGCGAAAGAATCGCGAGAAATTTCGCGCGCACCAAGGCTGGTAAGATGTGCTGTTTTCATCTGGCAATCTATCATAATTACGCCTTCAGCTTCAAGTTTTTGTACCAGCGAGACAAATGCTACTTTTGAGGCGTCGGTGACATGGTGAAACATGCTTTCACCATAAAACATTTTGCCGATTTTTATGCCATAACAACCACCGACTAGCTTGTTATCAAGCCAGCATTCAGCACTTATTGCATAACCTCCGCTGTGCATGGCGCAGTAAGCTTCGATAATATCTTGTGTAATCCAAGTTCCTGGCTGACCACTGCGTAAAGTATGGCTACAGGCAGTAATTACTTGACGAAAATCGGTGTTAAAACGTATTTCAAATGGGATTTTTTTGAGGGTCTTTGCGAGTGAGTTTGATATTTTCAACTCTGCTGGAAACAGCACCATACGTGGATTTGGGCTCCACCACATAATCGGGTCGCCATCACTGAACCAAGGAAAGATACCTTGTTTGTAGGCTGCCAAAAGACGTGAAAGCGATAAATCACCACCAATCGCGATTAAGCCATTGGGTTCTGTTAGCGCATTTTCCAGTGGCGGAAAGTCACAATTACCGTCAATACTTGCAACACGACCATTGGGTAGTTGGTAATAAGCGTTTGACATTCTGTTAAAGCTCGTTAAATCAGCATCCACAAAGCCATGAATGCCATGAGCAAGTCTTCAATGATGGTGACTGTGCTCATGGGTAAGTTGAATACTGCACCCAAACACCCGCAACGAATCTTTTGTTTCTTGGCGACAGAGCGGATCACACCTAAGCTGGAAAAAGTCATCACAATCAATGTGAGCCAGTTAGTGAGTACTGGCTGCCAAGCCAATAAATAGGCTATTCCCAAGCCTAGCTCGATAAAAGCGTATACATAGCCATAAGGTTTAAAACGCATGGCTAATAAGTCGTACATGGCATAACTATCTGCAAAGCCTTGTAGATTTAAGAGTTTAAAAAATGAGAATACTAGAAAGAAACCGGCCATAAAGTTAGGCATGAAGCGGTGTAATTCAAAGCTGCCTTGCATGTATTCTATTGCTAAGGCCACCATCAGAATATAAGCAAATATTAATACTAACGGCTTATATGTGATAAACCAGCTTGCGCTCTCGGCAAGATTTTTGGCTGAATTAGACTTTACGGCTTGTGGCTTTTTGGTCTCGCTATTCTCAATCTCGGTAAGCTGGTAATGCCCAACCGTACTGAGCGCGGCATTCAGTCTATCTAGCCCGATATTCGCGTTGGTAATCACAGCTTGCGGCGGCTCTAAGGTTACCCCCACCGACTCTGCATAGGCGCTTAAGGTAGCTTTAACGCGGCCAACACAGCCGCCACAGGTCATGCCTGTTACTGTATATTTGCTTGTATTCGTCATTGTGGTGCGAATGTCCGATAATTTTCTTGGCTAAGTTTATATATAAGTAATGTCGGGCTGAAAGCACTCAACAATCTGGAATGTCGTTAACATTAAGTTTAACGTTATTTTTGAACCTAGCTTGACTATACTTTACTAATAATATTGAGCGAAAGGTAAAAAATGCAATATCTCATCATGAAGTATTTAATTACCGCAGGCGTCGTAGTAATTGTTTCTGAGTTTGCAAAACGTAGCGATAAATTGGGTGGGCTGATTGCCTCATTACCTTTAGTCACAGTGCTGACGCTTATTTGGCTGTATGTTGAGCATCAACCAGTGAGTAAAATCTCGAATCACGCTTATTACACATTCTGGTATGTGTTGCCCACTTTACCCATGTTTTTGCTGTTTCCTTACTTGCTACCTAAGCTGGGTTTTGCGTTTACGCTCATCAGCTGTGTAATTTTCACAATAATATTATTTTTTCTTTATGCCCTTTTACTTAAGCAATTCGGCATAGATTTACTGTAACAATTTTTTTGTAAAAATAGCTTCTTAATCAAGTCATTAGCGCGTAAAATGCGCGAACTTAAATCGTTTAAAATAGTGTAGCTGTGGAACAATACTTAACAATGCTCGCCAAGCCCATTCATACCTATCGTCCTTATTGGGCGAAACGGTTTGGTGCGGCCCCGGTTTTGCCAATGAGCCGCGCCGAGATGGACGTGCTGGGCTGGGACAGTTGCGACATTATTTTGATTACCGGCGATTGTTATGTAGACCATCCCAGCTTTGGTATGGCGCTAGTAGGGCGGCTATTAGAAGCGCAAGGTTTTCGTGTGGGTATTATTGCGCAGCCTGATTGGCAAAATGCGAATCCTTTTAAAGCGCTGGGCAAACCGAATCTCTATTTTGGGATCACTGCAGGCAATATGGATAGCATGGTGAATCGTTACACAGCGGATAGAAAAATCCGTAGCGATGACGCTTACACACCGGATGCAGCGCCCAACAAGCGTCCTGACCGCGCGGTGCTGGTTTACTCGCAGCGTTGCCGCGAGGCGTATTCAGACGTGCCATTGGTCATTGGCAGTATTGAAGCTAGTTTGCGCCGTATTGCCCATTACGATTATTGGTCAGATAAAGTGCGCCGCAGTATTCTAGTGGATTCTAAAGCGGATATTTTGCTTTACGGCAACGCAGAACGCGCATTGATTGAATTAAGTCACCGCATTGCCAAAGGCGAAAAAGTATCGGATATCCAGGATATTCGCGGGACTGCTTTTTTGCGTAAGCGTATTCCAGAAGGCTGGAGCGAGATTGAAAGTACTAAGCTAGACCGCCCAGGTGAAGTAGATAAGCCGGTAGACCCTTATGAGATGAAGATGGGTAAGGCGGATGCGAGTTGTGCCACAGATGAAAGTAAGCCAAAGGCAGATTTACCTGAAGGCACAAAAGCCATCGAAATTGTACGTAAACCTAAAGCTGATAGAGCTAAGCAGGTCGTGCGCTTGCCCGATTACGAAGCAGTAGCGCAAGACCCGGTGTTATATGCGCATGCATCACGTGTGCTGCATCTGGAAGCCAACCCGGGCAATGCACGTGCTTTGGTACAAAAACACGGTGATAGAGAAGTGTGGCTGAACCCACCACCGATTCCGCTAACGACCAAAGAAATGGATTACGTCTACGACATGCCGTACGCGCGTAAGCCACACCCGATTTACAAAAACGCAAAAATCCCTGCTTGGGAGATGATACGCTTCAGCGTGAATATCATGCGTGGCTGCTTTGGTGGCTGCACATTCTGCAGCATTACTGAGCACGAAGGCCGCATTATCCAGAGCCGCAGTGAAGAATCCATCTTAAAAGAAGTGGAAGATATCCGCGATAAAGTCGATGGCTTTACGGGCGTGATTTCTGACCTTGGCGGGCCAACTGCCAATATGTACCGTATTGCCTGCAAGAGCGAAAAAATCGAAAAATCTTGCCGTAAGCTTTCATGTGTCTATCCTGGCATTTGCGAAAACTTGAATACTGACCATAGTGCGTTGATTCAACTATACCGCAAGGCACGTGCTATTAAAGGTGTGAAGAAAATCCTGGTGAGTTCAGGTTTGCGTTATGACTTGGCTGTGAAATCACCAGAATATGTAAAAGAGTTAGTGCAACATCATGTAGGCGGTTACTTGAAAATCGCGCCTGAGCATAGTGAAGAAAACGTATTAAGCAAAATGATGAAACCAGGCATGGGTGCTTATGATGAATTCAAAGTCATGTTTGAAAAATTCAGTGCCGAAGCAGGTAAAAAACAGTACTTGATTCCATACTTCATTGCGGCACACCCAGGTACGACAGATGAAGACATGCTGAACTTAGCGCTTTGGCTGAAAAAGTATGATTTCAAGCTCGACCAGGTACAAACTTTTACGCCCACGCCAATGGCAATGGCGACTGCCATGTATCACTCTGGTAAGAATCCGTTACGTAAAGTCACGGCTGATTCGGATGATGTGCCGATTCCTAAAGCGGGTAACGTGCGTAAATTACATAAAGCGTTTATTCGTTTTCATGACCCTAATAACTGGCCGATGCTGCGCGAAGCCTTGAAGAAAATGGGGCGCGCTGATTTAATCGGTAATGGTAAGCAACATTTGATTCCTGCGTGGCAACCGCTTTCAAGTAAGCCAGTCACCACTGTGCGTGGCGAGCAACTAGAGCGAACTATTCGACCTAGGCGCGTGTCAGAAAACAAACGCAAATATTCATAATAAATTAAACCTTATGGATGTGTATTTGCATGTTCTATTTGTGAATACTTAACGTTTATTTAAGGTTTAATTTATGTCTTTTAGTCTGCAAAAACTATTCAAAAACTTAATTACATTTGGTTTTCTAGTATCCATCAGTAGCATAGCCTTAGCTGAACAGGGTTTGTTCTGGAAAGTGGAATCTCCAGCGGGTAAAACGAGTTATCTGTTTGGCACTATCCATACCGATGATAATCGTGTGACCAATTTTTCGCCCGCAGTTACTGACGCCCTGCAATCTGTTGATGCCTTTATGATGGAAACCTTGGCGCCGAATGACTCTAGTATCTTTATGATGCAGGACGGTGATTTGAAAAGTATGCTGTCTGAAAAAGAACTAGACCAAATCTATGCATTAGCTGAGTTTCATGTGATGCACCGTGATGCAGCAACGCATATGAAACCTTGGTTATTAGCTGTGGTGTTTGATTCACCAAAACCGCTTACACCATTTGGTCAAGATAATTTATTGATGTCACGTTCTGAGGATTTGGGAAAAGAGGTAATAGGTCTTGAGGATACTCAAGAGCATTTT
>JANOHT010000045.1:0-5207 GCA_031406605.1 Methylotenera sp.
ATTTCATTAGCGAGCCGTGAAAAACTAGATAACTTGATTTTCGTTGTCAACTGTAACTTACAGCGTTTAGATGGCCCTGTGCGCGGTAACGGCAAAATCATACAAGAGTTGGAATCAGATTTCCGCGGCTCTGGCTGGAATGTATTAAAAGTCATTTGGGGCTCATATTGGGATCCTTTGTTGGCGATGGACAAAGATGGTTTGCTCAAAAAACGTATGGAAGAATGCGTAGATGGCGAGTACCAAAACTTTAAAGCCAAAGGTGGTGCATACACGCGCGAGCATTTCTTTGGTAAATATCCTGAGCTAAAAGAGATGGTTGCCGCGATGAGCGACCAAGATATTTGGCGCTTGAACCGTGGCGGACATGATCCGCATAAAGTCTACGCGGCCTATCATTCAGCGGTGAACCATAAAGGCCAGCCAACCGTGATTTTAGCCAAAACGGTCAAAGGTTACGGCATGGGTGAAGCGGGCGAAGGTCAAAATACAACGCATCAGCAAAAAAGTATGGATTTAACGTCTTTGAAATTATTCAGAGACCGCTTTGATTTGCCCATCACAGATGAGCAAGTTGAAAGCTTGTCATTCTACAAACCAGCGGCAGATTCGCCTGAGATGACCTACATGGCAGAGCGTCGCGCAGCAATGGGCGGCTCTGTACCAGCGCGTCGTCGTAAAGGTAATGAGTTAACCGTGCCTGCGCTGTCAGCCTTTGAAAACATGTTGGTTTCAACTGGTGAGCGTGAGATTTCTACCACCATGGCATTCGTGCGTATTCTTTCGACCTTGGTGCGCGATAAACAAATCGGCAAGTTCATCGTGCCGATTGTGCCAGATGAAGCGCGAACTTTCGGTATGGAGGGCATGTTCCGTCAGCTTGGTATTTATTCATCCGTAGGTCAATTATATGAACCTATGGATTCTGACCAAGTGATGTATTACAAAGAGCAAAAAGATGGCCAGATTTTAGAAGAAGGTATTAACGAGGCGGGTTCATTTTCAAGCTGGATTGCCGCGGCAACATCATACTCAGTGACTGGCGTGCAGATGATACCGTTTTATATCTTCTACTCAATGTTCGGTTTCCAGCGGATTGGTGACTTAGCATGGGCAGCAGGCGATAGCCGTGCACGTGGCTTCTTGCTTGGTGCAACGGCGGGCCGTACCACATTGAACGGTGAAGGTTTACAGCATGAAGATGGTCATAGCCATTTGATGTCTGCAACGATTCCTAACTGTATTTCTTACGACCCAACGTTTGCTTATGAATTAGCCGTAATCATTCAAGAAGGTATGCGGCGCATGGTGCAAAATCAAGAAGATGTGTATTACTACATTACCTTGATGAACGAAAATTACACGCATCCTGAAATGCCAAAAGGTACAGAAGCTGGCATTCTTAAAGGTATGTACAACTTTAGTAAATCTAAGGCCAAAGGCGAGAAAGTCCAGTTAATGGGTAGTGGCGTTATTTTGCGTGAAGTAATTTTCGCAGGCGAAATGTTGGAAAAAGAATGGGGTGTTTCTGCAGATGTTTGGAGCGTGACCAGCTTTAACGAGCTCCGTCGTGATGGTTTAGATGCTGAGCGTTGGAATATGCTGAACCCTGAAAAACCACAAAAATTAAGTTATGTGGCAGAAGTAATGAAAGGCGCGCAAGGCCCGACCATTGCTTCAACTGATTATATGAAAGCATTTGCTGAGCAAATTGCAGGATTTGTACCTGGTAAGTTCGTAGCCTTAGGTACTGATGGTTATGGTCGTTCAGATAGCCGTGAAGCACTACGTAGCTTCTTTGAGGTTGATAGATACTACGTTGTTGTCGCTGCGCTTAAAGCGCTTGCAGATGAAGGTAAGTTGCCAGCTAGCAAAGTAGCCGAGGCAATCAAAAAATACAAGTTAGACGCTAACAAACCTAACCCAACCACAGTTTAAGGAGACGATTAAATGGCAATTCAAGACGTATTCGTCCCCGATATCGGTAATTTTGATAGTGTGGATGTCATTGAGATTTTAGTAAAAGTCGGTGATGAAATCGCCAAAGAAGACTCACTGATGACAGTGGAGTCTGATAAGGCTTCTATGGATATTCCTTCGCCGGTTGCCGGTGTAGTCAAAGAAGTCAAAATGAAAGTAGGTGATAAAGCTGCTCAAGGTGGTTTGATCTTAACCATTGATGTAAGTGATGTAGCTGCAGAAGCTAAGTCTGCAGAAGTCAAGCTTGCACCCGTTGCGGCCCAACCAGCAACTGTTTCAGTGGCGATTCCAGAACCGACACGACCAGCACCTGAACCACCTAAAACCATTGCACCAGCACATCAACCTGCTCCAGTGGGCGAGAGTGCAGTAACGGCTAGCGGTAAACTTTCGCATGCCAGTCCATCAGTGCGTAAATTCGCACGAGAGCTAGGCGTTAACTTAGCTTATGTTCAAGGTTCAGCAGCTAAAAACCGTATTTTGCAGCAAGACGTACAAGCGTATGTAAAAGGTGAATTAGCCAAACCGCGCACTGAAAACATGGGCGCTGGTGTCAGCAGTTTCGCTGCTTTGCCTATGCCAGTCATTGATTTCAGTAAATTTGGTGATATTGAAACTAAACCGCTTTCACGAATCAAAAAACTTTCAGGCGCTAATCTACATCGCAACTGGGTAACGGCACCGCATGTCACGCAGTTTGATGAAGCGGATATTACCGATTTAGAAGACTTCAGAAAGTCTATGCAGACTGATGCTGAAAAGCGTGGCGTAAAGCTTACGATGTTGGCGTTTTTAATTAAAGCTTCAGTAAATGCCCTTAAAGCGTATCCAAACTTTAATGCATCGCTTGCGCCAGATGGCGATAGCTTGATATTAAAGAATTATTTCAATATCGGCTTTGCCTGTGACACACCAGATGGTTTGGTGGTACCTGTGGTGCGTGATGTGCATCAGAAAGATGTATTAGATATTGCACGTGATTTGGGTGAACTCTCTGCCAAAGCGCGTGAACGCAAGCTAAAAGTAGAAGAGATGCAGGGTGGTTGTTTTACCATTTCTAGCTTGGGTGGTATCGGCGGAACAATGTTCACGCCGATTATTAACTGCCCTGAGGTGGCGATTTTAGGTGTGTCACGCTCTAGCATGCAGCCTGTGTATGACGCTAAAACTAAAAGTTTTGAGCCACGTTTGATTCTGCCGATGTCCTTGTCATACGACCACCGCGTGATTGATGGCGCCGATGGTGCGCGCTTTACTAGCCACATGCGAATGATGTTGAGCGATGTAAGAAGGTTATTACTTTAAACTAAACAATCATTCAGCTCGTCATCGCAGCGAGAGTTGGGATCCAGCAAAAACTAAAATTCCGTGAAGCGAACAATACTGCCATTTTGTTCCACTTCTCGGAATTTTTTAATTGGTGGAATAACAACAGTTTTAATTAGATAAATAAATGATAGGAATACTTATGGCAACAAAAGACAGTAACGGTAACGAATTAACTTCTGGCGATTCAGTACAGCTGATTAAAGACTTAAAGGTGAAAGGTACTTCAGTCACATTAAAACGCGGCACGGTAGCTAAAAACATTCGTCTGACCGATGACGAAGAGGAAGTGGAATGTAATGTGGATAAAGTAAAAGGCTTGGTGCTTAAAACCTGCTTTTTGAAAAAAGTCTAGTTCACGTCCATCAACGTCTCGCCCTAGTTTGGTGCAAGATAATCATGATATTTCAGCAATTTGATTTAATGATGCATGGGAAAATTTAGGCTTTAGAGGTTGTGCCTGCCTTAGTGAGATAAAAGTAAAAACAATTCCCAGCTGAACCTTCCACATTTCTTTATTCCTCTGCAATACCCTGAATAAGCCATATTTACTGGTTTTTCCGAATGCTTATCAATCTGCATCCCAACTATTTAATTAATTGATTAAACTATATTCTAGGCATCAAAATTAAGTAAACGATAAGTTGGTATATAAATTGCTGTAGTTAATTAAAATGCTGTACGTCTAATTCAATATTTGCGAGGTTTACTCACTTTATTTTGTAAATTGGAGGCGGTCATGATAAGGGTTATCGTTGCTCTATTGAGTTTTAGTTTGGCTACTGCTAGTTTGGCGATGCCAACCGACGAGTTAGTACAAAAACTTAGTACGCATGTTGTTAAAGTGCAGGTTGCTCTGGATAATGGTGGTTACGGCTTGGGTTCGGGAGTCGTTGTAGCTAAAGACCAGGTTGTTACCAATTGCCATGTGGTTGCAAACGCACGTTCAGTGAGTGTGAATACCAACGGCGAAAATTACAGTGTAATTGCCCTGAAGCCTGATTGGCATCATGATTTGTGCATTTTAAAGATTGATGGCCTCAACGCACCTGTAGCCAATATCGGGTCCAGTAAAAACCTTAAGTATGAGCAACCTGTTTATACCGTAGGCTTCGCAAATTTTTCCCCACGACCCAATGGCACCTTTGGCTTTGTCAAAGGCCTATATCCTATGGACGATAGTGTAGTTGTTAGAGCCAGTAACACATTTAGGTTAGGTGATAGCGGTGGTGGCATGTTTGATGATACCGGTAATTTAGTGGGTATCATCACAGTAAAAAGTCCGGGTCATAATGCTTTTTATTACAACATGCCTGTAGAGTGGGTGCAGAGCTTACTGAATCAGCCTGAGCAAAGCATTATAAGTGTTGGTAAATTACCTTTTTGGGCTGAAAGTGAAGATAAATGGCCCTTTTTTATGCGTATTGTTCAGCCACTCAAAACTGAAAATTGGGAGGCACTGAGTGCCATCGCTACCTTATGGTCTGAAAAAGAACCCAACACCACAGAAGCCTTGTTTTATCGTGCAGTTGCTGAATACAGCTTAAAAAACAATACGTACGCAGAAGAACACTTCAGTCAGGTCGTTGCAAAGAATAGCAATCACAGTAGTGCGCTATATTATTTGGGTCTGATTGCAGAACAAAGCGGCAAGCGGATAGAGGCATTAAATATGGTTGCGGCGCTAGATGTTTTGGATGTAATAACGGCAACGGAGCTCAAGGTTGCAATGGGCATTACGGAGAAGTAATTTTAGGAGTAGAGGGTGTCCTGAATTTTGTGTAAACGTCGGTTAATTACCGCTGAGGCATCCTCTCCTCAAATTGAATAGTAAACCTATTTAAAGCAGGTTTCCAATCACGCAGTGGCATCGTCCATTTCTTGCTGATGTTAATCAGCGC